>JAJZVE010000777.1 GCA_021845835.1 Pseudomonadota bacterium
TACGACGACCTGATCGAGGCCGCCGCCGCCGATGCAAACCTGCCGCTGGCCTTCGCGCATGGCCGGCGGGCGCTGAACACGCGCGACGGGCAGGCGGCGGCGGCGCTGGCCGACGTGCTGCTGCACGGGCTGTCGCAGGACCGGGTGCGCCGCCTGATCGGTCTCGTACGCGACGCCGCACCGATGCTCGCCGCGCTGCCGGAGGACTGGTCCGCCGCGTTGGCCGAGACGGCGCCGCTCGTTACGCCGGAACGCTGGGAGCGGATGTTCGGCCGCCGTGGCGCGGCGGCCGCGCCGGTCGAGGCGGTGTTGATGCCGGTAGTGCGCCTGCTGCACCGGGGCGCCGCGGCGGCGGAGGAAGCAGGCCGCGCGCTGTTGCCGCCCGGCGCCCGCACGCTGTGGGAACGCGCATTGGACCAGGAGCCGGCCGAGGCGATCGAGCGCGCGCTCGCCGCGCTGCGCGTGCCCGACCCGGCCGACCCCACCTCCAGCATCGTCTGGGCGCCCGCCGGGCTGCTGGCCGGTGCGCCGCGGCCGTTCATGCGCCTGCTTGGCCTCAATGCCGGGCTGTGGCCGCGCGTCGCGCAGGACGATCCGCTGCTGCCGGAGCGCATCGTCGGCGCGGCGCTGCAACAGGCGCCGTCGCTGGCCGACTGCGACCGGCTGGACTTCGCCGCGCTGACGGAAGGCGCGACCGGCGCAATCGTGCTGTCCTACGCCCGCCGCGACGCCTCCGGCCGGGTGCTGGGCCGCAGCCCGCTGCTGCCGGCAACGGACCCGCTGTATCTGCGCCGCGCCCGCATTCCCGCCCACGCGGCGAGCGAGGCCGACCGGCTGATGGCCCGCCCTCCCGAGTTCGCCGCGACCGACCGCGCCCGCGCCGCCGCCGCCTGCTGGGAGAACTGGTTCGCAGACGCGCTGACGCCGCATGACGGCATGGTGCGCGCCGATCACCCGGCCATCCTGCGCGCCCTGCGCCGCACGCATTCGGCCAGTTCGCTCGCGGCGCTGCTGCGCAACCCGCTGGGCTTCGTCTGGCGCCACGCGCTCGGCCTGCGCGCGCCCGATGCGGCCGAAGAGCCGTTGCGGCTCGATGCGCCGCAACTGGGCACCCTGATCCACGAGATCTTGCAGACAGCGACGCGCGATCTGGAATCTGCCGGCGGCCTGGCACGGGCCGATGCGAACGCGCTCGCGGCGGCGGTGGCGCAGGCCGCCGGCAAGGTCGGCGAATCCTGGCGCGACGAGATGGCGGTGCCGCCCGCGATCGTCTGGCGCGCGACGCTGGAGCAGGCGCGCGGCCTGGCGCTGGCCGCGCTGGAACAGACACCGCCGCTGCCCGGCCAGCGCAGCTTCGCGGAACTCTGTTTCAACGCGCCGGACGCGGACGCGACGGCGCCGCCCTGGGACGCGACGCGCGTGGTGACCATCCCCGGTACCGACCTCGCCATCACCGGCCGCATCGACCGGCTGGACCTCTCGGCGGACGAGCGTCTGGTGCGGGTGATCGACTACAAGACCGGGCAGGAGCCGGACCACATCGCCGATTGCGTGCTGGCCGGTGGCGCCGAGTTGCAGCGCTGCCTGTATGCCTGCGCCGTGCGCGCGCTGCTGGGGAAGCGGGTGCAGGTGGAGGCGGCGCTGCTGTATCCGCGCGGCCCCGGCTACCACCCGTTGCCGGACACCGGGGAGGCGCTGGCGGAACTGGCCGGGGCGCTGCGCCGCGCCGTTGCCAGCCTCGCCGCCGGCCATGCCGTGCCGGGGCCGGATGCCGGAGGGAAATCCGACAAACTTGCCTTTGCCCTGCCGGCCGCCGACGGCCCGGTGCTGGAGCGCAAGCAGGCCCACGCCCGCGTGCTGCTGGGCGAGGCGGCCGCGATCTGGGAGGCGCCGTGATGTCCGCCACCACCGCCGCGCGGCTGCGCGAGGACGCCGAGGCCCGCCGCCGCGCACTGACCGACCTCGACGCGACGCTGCTGATGGAGGCGGGCGCCGGGTCCGGGAAGACCTCGGTGCTGGCCGGGCGCATCGCGATGCTACTGGCCGCCGGGCGGGCGCCGGCCGGGATCGCGGCGATCAGCTTCACCGAAGCCTCGGCCAGCGAGTTGCGCGAACGGGTCGGGCGCTTCGTCGTCGCGCTGCTGGACGGCGCCATCCCGCCCGACCTCGCCGTGGCGCTGCCCGATGGCCTGTCGGCGGCGCAGCGCGCGGCGCTGCAACGGGCCGCGCCGGAACTCGACACGCTGACCTGCAGCACCATTCACGGATTCTGCCGCCGCCTGCTCGCGCCCTGGCCGATCGAGGCCGGGCTTGATCCCGGCGCCAGCATGGCCGACGGCGATGCCGCCGAGTTGCTGTTCGAGGATGCGCTGCGCGGCTTCCTGCTGGCGAAACTGTCCGGTGATGCGGAACTGGACGATCCGGTGGCGGCGCTGTTCCTGGCCGGGGAGGCGGCTCCCGAAGCCCTGATCGGCGATCTTGCCCGGGCGCTGCGTGTCCATCGTGGCGCGCGCATCCCCGATTATCCGCGCGAGGATGCCGCCTGCGCGGCATTGCGCAAGGCGGTGCGGGCGTTCCGCGCGTTCCTGACGCGGGCACCGTTCGCGGAGCCGGAGACGGTCGACATCGTTGCAGGGTTCGAGGCCCTGCTTGCGGAAATGCCGGACGGCTCGGCCGGGCGCGTGCCGTCGCTGCTCGCGCTGCTGCGGCTGCCGGTGCCGCAAGCGTGCAGCACCGGCAGGGGTGCGTTCGGCTCCTATCGGAAGAAGGGCAAGTGGCGCGCCGCCGCGCGTGGAGCCGCGAGCCAGACACAGGCCGATCAGTTGCACGACGACGCCTCGACGCACTACGATACCTGCTGCGCCGCGCATGGCGAGGTGCGCGCCGCCGCCGCCGGGTGCCTGCTGTCGCTGCTGGGCGCGGACGTGGCCGGCGTGGTGGAGGATTTCCAGCGGGCCAAGCGATCCGCCGCGCTGCTCGACTTCGACGACCTGCTGCATCATGCCCGCGACCTGCTGACGGCGCGCGGCGATGTGCGGGCGGCGCTCGGCGCTCGCTATCGTCACGTCCTGGTCGATGAATTCCAGGACACCGATCCGCTGCAGGCGGAAATCCTCTGGCGGCTGTGCGGCGATCCGCCGCGCGGCGCGCCGGACGCGCCCTGGAGCGACTGGCGGCTGCGCGACGGCGCGCTGTTCATGGTGGCCGACCCGAAGCAGGCCATCTACCGCTTCCGCCGCGCCGAC
>JAJZVE010000778.1 GCA_021845835.1 Pseudomonadota bacterium
ACCGCGCCGCTGACCGATCCGCCGCTCGGTTCCGGCCCGTATCGCGTGGGAAACTACGAATTCGGCCGCACGCTGACGCTCACGCGCGTGGAAGACTACTGGGCGCGCGACCTGCCCACCGCGAAGGGGCAGGACAATTTCGGCTCGATCCGCACCGAGTATTTCCGCGATTCGACGGTGGCGCTGCAGGCGTTCAAGGCCGGGCAGGTGGATTACCGGCGCGAGAACATCTCCAAGGTCTGGGCCACGGAATACGATTTCCCGGCGGTCAAGAAGGGGCTGGTGAAGAAGCAGGCCTTCCCCTCCAGCCTGCCGACCGGGATGCAGTGCTTCGTGATGAACACGCGCCGGCCGGTCTTCGCCGACCGCCGCGTGCGCGAGGCGATGACGCAGGTGTTCGATTTCCAGTGGGAGAACAAGAACCTCTTCTACGATCTCTATACCCGCACGACGAGTTTCTTCAGCAACAGCGACTGCGCCTCGTCCGGCCTGCCCGGGCCCGAGGAATTGAAGCTGCTGGAGCCGTATCGCGACAAGCTGCCGCCCGAGGTGTTCAGCAAGGTGTTCACGCTGCCGGTCACCGACGGCTCGGGCAACAACCGCGAGGGGCTGATGCGGGCGCTGAAGCTGATGGAGTCGGCCGGCTACCACGTGCGGCACCGCAAGATGATCGGCCCGGACGGCCGGCAGATGGCGTTCGACATCCTGCTGGACGAGCCGGTGTTCGAGCGCGTCACGCTGCCCTACGTGCAGTGGCTGGACCGGCTCGGCATCCGGGTGAACGTGCGCACGGTCGATCCGGCCGAATATCAGCACCTGACCGATGCCTTCGACTTCGACATGACGATCAACACCTATGGCGAGTCCGACAGTCCGGGCAACGAGCTGTGGGATTTCTGGGGCAGCGCGTCGGCGAAGCAGGTCGGCAGCGACAATCTGGCCGGCGTGGCTGATCCGGTGGTCGATGCGCTGATCGCGCGGGTGGTCGGCGCGCACACCCGCGAGGAACTGGTCACCGCCGCGCGGGCGCTGGACCGCGTGCTGCTGTGGGGCTGGTACGTGGTGCCGCAATGGCACATCCAGTCGGTGTGGGTGGCGTGGTGGAACCGCTTCGGCCATCCCGACGTGAAGGTGCGCAGCGGGGTCGCGTTCAACACCTGGTGGGTGGAAGAGGAACTCGCCGAGAAGACCGACGCCGCGCGGCGCAGCGGGCTGTAGATGGGCGCCTACCTGATCCGCCGGCTGCTGCTGGTGATCCCCACGCTGTTCGGGATCATCGCGATCAACTTCGCCATCGTGCAGTTCGCGCCGGGCGGGCCGGTGGAGCAGATGATCGCCGAGCTCAAGGGCAAGGGCGGCGGCATGACCGAACGCATCGCCGGCGGCGGCGCGGAGGTGTCCAAGCCGGTCGTCGGCGAGAACAGCATCTATCGCGGCCGGCGCGGCCTCGATCCGGTGCTGGTCGCGGACATCCGCAAGATGTTCGGCTTCGACAAGCCGCCGCTGACGCGGTTCTGGCTGATGCTGAAGGGGTATTTGACCTTCGACTTCGGCCGCAGCTTCTTCCGCGACAAGAGCGTGCTGTCGCTGATCCTGGAGAAGATGCCGGTTTCCATCTCGCTCGGCCTGTGGTCCACGCTGCTGGTCTATCTCATCTCGATCCCGCTCGGCGTGATGAAGGCGGTGCGCGACGGCAGCCGCTTCGACCTGATCAGCAGCCTGGTGGTGCTGGTCGGCTACGCCGTGCCCGGGTTCCTGTTCGCCGTGCTGCTGGTGGTGCTGTTCGCCGGCGGCAGCTACGTGCAGTGGTTCCCGCTGCGCGGGCTGGTCAGCGAAGGCTCGCAGGACTGGTCGTGGCCGGCGCGGATCGTGGACTATCTCTGGCACATGGTGCTGCCGATCACCTCGCTGGTGGTGGGCGGGTTCGCGACGCTGACCGTTCTGACCAAGAACTGCTTCCTGGAGGAGATCCGCAAGCAGTACGTGGTGACCGCGCGCGCCAAGGGGGCGGGCGAGCAGCGCGTGCTCTATCGCCACGTGTTCCGCAACGCGATGCTGCTGATCGTGGCCGGCTTTCCTTCGGCGTTCATCGGCATCCTGTTCACCTCGGCGCTGCTGGTGGAGATCATCTTCTCGCTCGACGGGCTTGGCCTGCTCGGCTTCGAGTCGGCGATCCGGCGCGACTATCCGGTGATGTTCGGCACGCTCTACATCTTCACGCTGCTCGGCCTGTTGATGCAGATCGCCGGCGACCTGCTCTATACCGTCGTCGATCCGCGCATCGACTTCGAGGCCAGGCGCTGATGGACGACGCGCCGCTGGTCATCGTGCCGGTGCAGGGACGCTTCGGGCTGTCGCCGATCACGCGCCGGCGGCTGAATGTGTTCCGCGCGCACCGGCGCGGCTTCTGGTCGCTGTGGATCTTCCTGTTCCTGTTCGTGCTGTCGCTGTTCGCGGAGTTCATCGCCAACGACCGGCCGCTGGTGATCCGCTATGAAGGCCACTGGTATTTCCCGGTGCTGCGCGACTATGCCGAGGATACGTTCGGTCCCCAGTTCATGCCGCTGGAGGCCGACTACACCGACCCCGACCTGCGCAACACCATCCGGGCGCATGGCTGGATGCTGTGGCCGGCGATCCCCTACAGCTACGACACCATCGTCAAGGACCTGCCCTCGCCGGCGCCGTCGCCGCCGACCTGGCAGAACCTGCTCGGCACCGACGACCAGGCGCGCGACGTGCTGGCGCGCGTGATCTATGGGTTCCGCATCTCCGTGCTGTTCGGCTTCACGCTGACGGCGATTTCCTCCGTCATCGGCATCGCCGCCGGGGCGGTGCAGGGTTTCTACGGCGGCCTGACCGATCTTTTGTTCCAGCGCTTCATCGAGATCTGGTCGGGCATGCCGCAGTTGTTCCTGCTGATCATCCTGTCCAGCATCATCGAGCCGAATTTCTGGATCCTGCTCGGCTTTCTGCTGCTGTTCAGCTGGATGAGCCTGACCGGGCTGGTGCGGGCGGAGTTCCTGCGCGGGCGCAACCTGGACTATGTGCGCGCCGCCAAGGCGCTCGGCGTGTCGGACATCCAGGTCATGTGGCGGCACATCCTGCCGAACGCGATGGTGGCGACGCTGACCTTCCTGCCGTTCACGCTGTCCAGCTCCGTCACCATCCTGGCCAGCCTGGACTTCCTCGGCTTCGGCATGCCGCCCGGCTCGCCCTCGCTCGGCGAGCTGGTCAGCCAGG
>JAJZVE010000779.1 GCA_021845835.1 Pseudomonadota bacterium
TGATCGAGTTCCGCGACCGGCAGATCAGCTTCCGCAGCCTGCGCGCGCAGGCCGACCGCGTGGCCGCCGGGCTGATGCGGGCGGGGGTCGGGCGGGGCCAGTCGGTCGGCCTCTATTTGCCCAACACGCCCTGGCATCCGGTGATCTTCTTCGCCGTGGCGCGCACCGGGGCGCGCGTCGTGCACCTCTCCGCCCTCGATGCGCCGCGCGAGCTGGCGCACAAGCTGCACGACAGCGGCGCGCGGGTGCTGATCACCACCAACCTGCCCGGCCTGCTGCCGATGGCGCTCGGCCTGCTGGACCAGGGCGCGGTCGAGACGCTGCTGGTCGGCGAGGATGAGCGCTGGGGTCCCGCCCCCGCCGCCGCGCCGGTGCCCTGGGGCGAGCGGGTGCGGCCCGTGCCGGAGGCGGACCCGCCGCCCGCCTGGCCCGCGCTGACGCCCGCCGATATCTGCGTGCTGCAATATACCGGCGGCACCACCGGCCTGCCGAAGGGCGCCATGCTGAGCCATGGCAACCTGACGGCGGCCGTGTCGATCTATCGCAACTGGCGCGAGGGCGGGCTGCTCGACGACGGCCGCAGGCAGCGCGTGATCGCGGTGCTGCCGCTGTTCCATATCTACGCGCTGACCGTGGTGCTGCTGGCCGGCGTGGCGCGCGGGTGGGAACTGCTGCTGCGCACGCGCTTCGACGTCGCGACCGCGCTCGATGATATCGGCCGCAAGCGCGCCACCTACTTCCCCGGCGTGCCGACCATGTGGATCGCGCTGGCCAACGCGCCGGAAGCGCAGCGCACGGATTTCTCCTCGCTGCAGGAATGCGGCAGCGGCGGCGCGCCGATGCCCTTCGACGTGCAGCAGCGGGTGACCGGCCTGATCGGCCGCAGGCTCGGCGGCGGCTGGGGCATGACGGAAACCAGCCCCGCCGGCACCCGCATTCCCGCGGGCGCCGCGCCGGTGCCGGGGCTGATCGGCATTCCGCTGCCGGGGATCGACATGATCATCGTCGACCGCAACGACCCCTCGCGCCGCCTGCCGCCCGACGAGATCGGCGAGATCGCCATCCGCGGCCCGAACGTGTTCCACGGCTACTGGAACAAGCCCGAGGAAACCCGCGCCGCGTTCCATGACGGGTTCTTCCTGACCGGCGACATCGGCGCGATGGATGCGCGCGGGCTGTTCCGCCTGCTCGACCGCAAGAAGAACATGATCCTCTCGGGCGGCTTCAACGTCTATCCGACGATGATCGAGGCGGCGATCTACGAGCATCCCGCGGTCGCCGAGGTGATCGTGATCGGCATTCCCGACGCCTATCGCGGGCAGGCGGCCAAGGCGTTCGTCACGCTGAAGCCCGGCGCGGCGGCCTTCTCGCTGGACGAGCTGAAGGTCTTCCTTGCCGACAAGCTGGGGCGACACGAAATCCCGGCCGCGCTCGAATTCCGCCCGAGCCTGCCGCGCAGCCCGGCCGGGAAGCTGCTGGCGCAGGCGCTGCGCGACGAGGAGAGCGCCCGCCACGCCACGCCGACGGCCACAGGTTGAAGGACACGCACACATGGATCTGCGCTTCACGCCCGAGGAAAACGCCTTCCGCGCCGAGGTGCGCGACTTCCTGCACCGCGAGATCCCGGCGGACATCCGCCGGCGGCTGTCGGACGGGCGGCACCTGAGCAAGGACGAGATGGTGCTGTGCCACCGCATCCTGAACGCGCGCGGCTGGGCGGTGCCGCACTGGCCGCGCGAATGGGGCGGGCAGGACTGGCCGGCGACGTTCCACTACATCCTGCAGGAGGAGATCCAGCGCGCCTCCGTGCCGCCGCCGCTGGCGTTCAACACCAGCATGGTCGGCCCGGTGATCGCGACCTTCGGCAACGCGGCGCAGAAACGGAAATTCCTGCCTGCGACCGCGAATATCGACATCTGGTGGTGCCAGGGGTTTTCCGAGCCGGGCGCGGGGTCCGACCTCGCCGGGCTGCGCACGCGGGCGGAGCGGGACGGCGATTTCTACGTCGTCAACGGCCAGAAGACCTGGACCACGCTCGCCCAGCACGCCGACTGGATCTTCTGCCTCGTCCGCACCAACCGCGAGGCCAAGAAGCAGGAAGGCATCTCCTTCCTGCTGATCGACATGAAGACGCCCGGCATCACCGTCCGCCCGCTGATCACCATCGACGGCGCGCACGAGGTCAACGAGGTGTTCTTCGACGACGTGCGCGTGCCGGCGGAGAACCTGGTCGGCGAGGAGAACAAGGGCTGGAACTACGCCAAGTTCCTGCTCTCCAACGAGCGCGTCGGCATCGCCCGCATCGGCCTGTCCAAGGAACGCATCGCGCGCGCCCGGCAACTGGCCAGGGAAACCCCGGTCGGCGACGGGACGCTGTGGGACGACGCGGATTTCCGCAAGCGGATCGCGATGATCGAGGTGCAGCTGAAGGCGCTGGAGATCACGCAGATGCGGGTGGTGGCGAACGCGCAGAAGCGCGCGTCCGACAAGCCGGACCCGAATTCCTCGATCCTGAAGATCAAGGGGTCGGAGTTGCAGCAGGCGACGACGGAACTCATCAAGGACATCGCCGGCCCCTACGCGCTGCCCGCCGAGGACGAGCACGCGGGATCGAACGAGCCGCCGGTCGGTGCGGAATGGGCGGCGCTGGCGGCGCCGGTCTATTTCAACTACCGGAAAGTGTCGATCTACGGCGGGTCGAACGAGATCCAGCGCAACATCATCGCGAAAGCCTTCCTCGGACTGTAAGGGACCGGCCATGGATTTTGATTTCTCCGAGGAGCAAAGCCTGCTCCGCGACAGCGTTGCGCGTCTGGTCGAGGATGCCTACGGCGATTTCGACAAGCGCCGCGCCTATGCGAAGGAGCCGCACGGGTTCAGCGATGCGCTGTGGACGCGCTACGCGGAGCTTGGCCTGCTCGGCCTGCCCTTCGCCGAGGCGGATGGCGGCTTCGGCGGCGGGCCGGTGGAGACCATGCTGGTCATGGAGGCGATCGGGCGCGGGCTGGCGCTGGAGCCGTATTTTTCCGCGATCGTGCTGGGCGGCGGGTTCCTGCGGCTCGGCGGCAGCGCGGCGCAGCGCGGGCAATACGTCCCGCGCATCGCCGACGGCTCGCTGCGGCTGGCCTTCGCGCATGGCGAGCGGCAGGCGCGCTACGACCTTGCCGATGTCGCCACCACGGCGCGGGCGGAGGGTGACGGCTTCGTGCTGAACGGGGCGAAAGGCCTCGTGCTGCAT
>JAJZVE010000780.1 GCA_021845835.1 Pseudomonadota bacterium
AAGTCCAGCACCTTGCGCACTTCCTTGACGGCGAGCGCGACGGTCGGCTCGTCGAGGATGATGAGGTCGGAGTTGAAATGCATCGCCCGCCCGATCGCGATGCCCTGCCGCTCGCCGCCCGAGAGCTGCTTGACGGTGGAGTCGACGCCGATGCCGACGCCGCGGAAGCCGATCGTGTTCAGCAGGATGTCCTGCGCGATGCGCTTCTGCTCGCGCACGCGGATGAAGCCGAAGCGGTCGGTGATCTGCCGCCCGACGAAGAAGTTGCGCCACAGCGGCTGCTTCTCGCCGAGCGACTTGTCCTGGTAGACCGTCTCGATCGACATCGCGTGCGCCGTGCCGACCGAATGGTGGCTGAGGTCGATCTCGCGGTCACGGACATAGATGCGGCCGGCGCTGGGCGGCATGACGCCGGTCAGCACCTTGATCAGCGTCGACTTGCCGGCGCCGTTGTCGCCGATCAGGCCGACGATCTCGTTGCGGCCGATGGCGAGGTTGATGTCGCGCAGGGCATGCACCGCGCCGAAATATTTCTGCACGCCCTCCATGCGGACGATATGGGCGAAGTCGCCGCCGGCGGCGGCCACCCGGTCGCTGTCGAGCCGCGCTGTCATGCGTTGCGTCCTGCGTCCTGCGTTTCCTCGTGCGGCGCCACGCCAAGGCCGGGGCCACATTTGTCAGGCATTTGGCCGCAAGGCACGCAACCTGTCAACCGGGTGTTGCGCACCCGAATCCCTGACAAATCCGCAAGGTTCCCGGCCCGGCGGTCAGACCGAGCGGGTGATGCCGCCGTCCACGCGGAGGTTCTGCCCGGTGATGTAGCCGGCGCCGTCGGACAGCAGGAAGGCGACCGTCTTCGCGATCTCCTCGGTGCGGCCGTAGCGGCCCATCGGGATGCGGGCGCGGAACTCGGGCTTTTCCGGCAGGCTGTCGATGAAGCCGGGCAGCACGTTGTTCATGCGGATGTTGTCGGCGGCGTAGCGGTCGGCGAACAGTTTCGTGTACGCCGCCAGTCCCGCCCGGAACACGCCGGAGGTCGGGAAGGCCGGGTCCGGCTCGAACGTCGCGTAGGTGGAGATGTTGACGATGGCGCCGGATTTCTGCGCCTGCATGATCGGCGTCACCAGCCGCGTCGGGCGCACGACATTGAGGAAATACACCTCCATGCCGCGATGCCAGTCCTCGTCGGTCAGGTCGAGCAGCGGCCCGCGCGGGCCGTGGCCGGCACTGTTCACCAGCGCGTCGATCCGCCCCCAGCGCCGCATCGCCTGATCGACCAGACGTTGCAGGTCGCCGCTGGACTGGTTCGATCCCGTCACGCCGACGCCGCCGAGTTCGGCCGCCAGCGCCTCGCCCTTGCCGGAGGAGGACAGGATGGCGACGTGCCAGCCCTCACGCGCCAGCACCCGCGCCGCGCCGGCGCCCATGCCGCTGCCGCCCGCCGTGATCACCGCCACTTTTTCCGCCATCGTCCCCTCCTCCCCGTGTTCGCCCCGTCTCAGGCCATCCGTCTCAGGCCACCCGACTGAGACCACCCGACTGAGACCACCCGACTGGGGCCAGATGTCTCAGGCCAGCAGGTCGGCGAGCGTCAGCGCCACCACCTCGGTCGCCTTGTACAGGTCGGCCAGCGGCACCCGCTCGTCGGCCCGGTGGGCGTTGGCTTCCTCGATGCTGCGCGGCCCGGCGCCGTACAGCACGATCGGCACGCCGGCCGCCGCGTAGTGGCGGGCATCGGTGTAGAGCGGCACGCCGCCCGCCGTGATCTCCTCGCCCATCACGCGGGTCGCATGCGCGCACAGCAGTGCGGTCAGGTCCGCCCCGCCCGCCATCGGCGTCAGCGGGGTGGCGAGCAGGATGCGGCGCACCGCGACCTTCGCGCCGGGCACCGCCTGCCCGGCCTCGGCGATCAGCGCGCGCAGTTCCGCCTCCACCGCGTCCGGCCGTTCCTCCGGCACCATGCGGCGATCCATGCGGAACGTCACCCGGTCCGGGACCACATTGGTATTGATGCCGCCCGCGATCAGCCCGACCGTCAATTGCGGCGCGCCGATCCCCGGAATGGCGGAGACGCGCGCGGCCAGCGACGGCCGCCACGCATACAGCGCCGACAGGATCTGCGTCGCCGCCTGCAGCGCATCGACGCCGGTCCAGGGCTTGGCCGCATGGGCGGAACGGCCGGTGACCTCGACCTCGAGGTGCAGGCAGCCGTTATGCGCCTCCACCACGCCGTAGGAGAACCCGGCGCCGATCGCGAGGTCGGGCTTGCTGATCCCCTGTTCCAGCAGCCAGGCCGGCCCGATCTCGCCGCCGGTTTCCTCGTCGTAGGTGATGTGCAGCTCGACCGCGCCGCGCGTCGCGACCCCGGTGCGCTCCAGCGCCAGCAGCGCGAAGGCATAGGTGGCGATGTCGGATTTCGACACCGCCGCGCCGCGGCCGTACATCCAGCCGTCGCGGATCTCGGCGCCGTACGGGTCGGCGGTCCAGCCCTCGCCGGGCGGCACCACGTCGCCATGCGCGTTCAGCGCGACCACCGGGCCGCCGGCGCCGAAGCGCCGCCGCACCACGAGGTTGGTGCAGGAGCGCATGCCCACCGCCCGCACCTTCTCCTCCGGCACCACATGGCGTTCCACCGTGAAGCCGAGGTCCTCCAGCAGCGACGCGGCGCGCGCGGCGTGCGGCGCGCAGTCGCCGGGCGGATTGTCCGAGGGCGTGCGGACCAGGGCGGCGAGCATGTCGGTCTGCCGCGCGCGCTCCCCGGTCAGGAAGGCGCGCAGCGCCGGGCGGTCGGTGGGGGTCATGCTGTCGTCTCCGCGAAACCCGTGATGATCCGGTGCAGCACGCGCGCGCCTGCCTCGGCGTCGGCGTCGTCCACGTGCTCGTCCGGGTGATGGCTGATGCCGCCGCGGCAGCGCACGAACACCATGCCGACCGGCGCCAGCGCCGCCATCTCCATCGCATCGTGCCCGGCGCCGCTGGGCAGGCGGCGGACGGCGAGTCCCTCGGCGGCGATGGCGGCGGCAATCCGGTCCTGCAGCGCCGGCGCGCAGGGCGTGGCCGCCTGCTCATGCGTGGTCTGGATGTCGGCGGCAAGGCCGCGCGCGGCGGCGACGCGGCCGATCGCGTCGCGCACCACGCCGACCAGCCGCGCCCGCGCGTCGTCCAGCGGCGCGCGCAAATCGGCGGTGAAGCGCACGCGGCCGGGGATCACGTTGACCGCGCCGGGCAGCACCTCCAT
>JAJZVE010000781.1 GCA_021845835.1 Pseudomonadota bacterium
CGATACCGGCTGCCATCCCTCGGTCGTGTCCGATGCCGTCGCGCGCTGGGGCGGGCTGGCGAAACTGATGGTGCCGATCTTCACCGCGGCCGAGGCGCTGCCGGCCAGCCTCGCCGCCACCGGCCTCGGGCCAGAGGATATCGACCTCGTCGTCTGCTCCCACCTGCATCCCGACCATTGCGGCTGCAACGGGCTGTTCCGCCGCGCCACCCTGATCTGCCACGAAGCCGAGCGCGAGGCCGCCGCCGCGCCGGGGGCCGGCGCGCAGGGCTATGTCCCCGCCGACTGGGACCAGGGCCTGGAGGTACGGACCATCGCCGGTCAGCACGATCTGTTCGGCGACGGAAGCGTGACGCTGCTGCCGATGCCCGGCCACACGCCCGGCATGATCTGCGCGCTCGTGGCGCTGGAGCGCGACGGCGCATTCCTGCTCGCCTCCGATGCCGTCAGCCTGCGCGCGCACCTCGACCGCGACATCACCCCGCGCAACACCTGGAATCCCGAGCTCTCCCATGCCTCGATGGCCGAGATCCGGCGCCTTGCCGCCGCCGGCACGCGCGTGGTGTGCGGCCATGACGCGGCGGAGTGGGAAACCCTGCGCAAGGGCGCGGCGTTCTACGCCTGAAGGGCGCCCCGATCGCCCGTGCAGTCGCTCCCGTCCCCCCATCGCTCGGCAAGGGGAGGGGTCAGCCCTCGGACGGCCGGGCGTTCTGCCCCAGCATGCGCCCGAGCGGCCGTCCGCCGAACAGATGCACGTGGAAATGCGGCACTTCCTGGCCCGAATCGGCGCCCATGTTCGCCAGCAGGCGATACCCCGGCGCTTCCAGGCCGAGGTCCCGCGCGATCTTCCCCACCGCGCGCACGAACCCCGCGATCGCCTCGGCAGGGGCGTCGGTGCTGAAATCGGCAAAGGAACAATAGGCGCCCTTGGGGATCACCAGCACATGCACCGGCGCCTGCGGGTTGATGTCGTGGAACGCCAGCGCGAACGCATCCTCATAGACTTTGCGGCACGGAATCTCGCCGCGCAGGATGCGCGCGAAGATGTTGGTCGGATCGTAGGGCGGCAGTCCATTTACCGGCATCGCACTCTCCTCCGCCGCGCCGCGGTCATAAGGCTTTCGACCGCGCCGCGGTCATGGGATTTTCGACGTCTCCAGGCCCACTCTAGCCGGCAGCGCTTTCGCGCGGGAGGCTTTCTCGGCGATCCCGCTGATCCCCTCCCGGCGGCGGAGTTCGGTCCAGACCTCCTCCGGCGCCACGCCGGAAGCCACCCACAGCACCAGCAGGTGGTAGAGCACGTCGGCGCTCTCGGCCACCAGCGCGTCCCGGTTGCCGGCCACCGCCTCGATCAGGCATTCCACCGCTTCCTCGCCGAACTTCTGCGCCACCTTGGCGGTGCCGCGCGACAGCAGCCGGGCGGAGTGGCTGACCGCGGGATCGGCGTCCCGCCGGCTGAGCACCACGGCATACAGCCGGTCGAGCACCGAGGCCGCGTGCCCGATCGCCAGCGGCGGCAGGTGCGCGCCGACGGGAAGGGCCTTGCGCGGCTTGGTGGCCTTGCCGTTGCGCGGCTTGGTCGCGGCCTTGCTGGCTTTGGGGGCGGTCTTGCTGCCCTTGGGCGCGGCCTTGGTCCGCTTGTCCGGACGTTTCTTGATGGATTTGGCCATCGTCGCTCCTACGCGGCCCGGCCCTGGGCCATCGCACGCGCCAGGCGCACAGGCAGGCCGGCCGCCGCCAGCGCCGCCTTCACCTCGGCGATGGTGAAGGTGCCGAAATGGAACACGCTCGCCGCCAGCAGCCCGGTGGCCCCGGCGCGCGCCCCGGCGACGAAATGGTCCAGCGTGCCGACCCCGCCGGAGGCGATCACCGGCAGCCGCACCGCGCCGCACACCGCTTCCAGCAGCGGCAGGTCGAAGCCCTGGCCGGTGCCGTCCCGGTCCATGCTGGTCAGCAGGATCTCCCCCGCGCCCAGGGCCGCGGCGCGGCGGCTCCAGGCGACCGCGTCGATCCCGGTCGGCCGGCGCCCGCCGTGGGTGAACACCTCCCACCGCCCCGGCCCGGTCTGCTTGGCGTCCACCGCGACCACCACGCACTGGCTGCCGAATTTCTCCGCCGCCTCGGCCACCAGTTCGGGCCGCGCCACCGCCGCCGAGTTGACGCTGCACTTGTCCGCCCCGGCCAGCAGCAGCCGGCGCATATCCTCCACCGAGCGCACGCCGCCGCCCACCGTCAGCGGCAGGAACACCCGCGCGGCGGTGCGGGAGACGACATCCAGGATCGTGTCGCGGTTCTCGTGGCTGGCGGTGATGTCGAGGAAGGTCAGTTCGTCCGCGCCGGCGGCGTCGTACACCGCCGCCTGCTCCACCGGATCGCCGGCGTCGCGAAGCGAGACGAAATTGACGCCCTTCACGACGCGACCGTCCTTCACGTCCAGGCAGGGGATGACACGCAGCTTCAACATGACAGTTTTCTTACAACAGCGGTCCGTGACCGTGGCAAGTCCGGAAATGGGGTCCACGGCGCGCAAGAGCAGGGCGCGAAACGCAACGCCGCGTCACGCGGCCAACAGCGCCAGTGCCGCCCCCGGATCGAGCCTGCCGTCATACAGGGCCCGCCCGGCGATCACCCCCGCGATCGCGGTGCCCGGCGCCGCATCCCGCACCGCCGTCAGATCGGCGATCCCGCCCAACCCGCCCGAGGCGATCACCGGCGTCGCCACCAGCCGCGCCAGCGCAACGGTCTGCTCCAGGTTGATGCCGGTGAGCATCCCGTCCCGGCCGATGTCGGTATAGATGATCGCCGCCGCGCCGGCGTCCTCGGCCCGGCGGGCGAGGTCGGTGGCGCGGATCGTGCTGGTATCGGCCCAGCCCTCGGTCGCCACCATCCCGTCGCGCGCGTCGATCCCCACCGCGATGCGGCCGGGGAAGGCACGGCAGGCCTCGGTGACCAGCGCGGGCGTCTTTACCGCGGCGCTGCCGAGGATCACCCGGCGCACCCCGGCGTCCAGCCAGGCTTCGATGCCGGCCAGGTCGCGGATACCGCCGCCGAGCTGCAGCGGGATCGTGACCGCGCCCAGGATCGCACGCACCGCCGCGGCATTCACCGGCCGGCCGGCGAAGGCGCCATTCAGATCGACCACGTGCAGCCAGGCAAAGCCGGCGTCCTGCCAGGCGCGCGCCTGCGCCGCCGGATCGGTGCCATAGACCGTCGCCTGGTCCATCGCG
>JAJZVE010000782.1 GCA_021845835.1 Pseudomonadota bacterium
CGATCTGGCCGCGAACGGATGGTGCCGGGCGTCTCGGTCATGTGGACCGGGATGCCGGCGATCCGCACCGGCGTGGCGCTGCCCGGGTTCTCGACCTCCGCCAGCATGTCGCGCACCGCGAAATGCGGATCGGCGTAGATCTCGTCGATCTTATAGACCGGCCCGAAGGGAACCTTGCCGCCCAGGATGGCGGCCAGCTCCGCCTTGGTGTAGCGGCGCGTGAAGTCGCCGATGGCGCCATGCACCAGATCGCGATGAATGGCGCGCAGCTCGTTGGTCTGGGTACGCGGGTCGTCACGCAAGTCTTCGCGGCCGATCAGGACCGACAGCGCCCGCCACCAGTTGTCGATCGGCGCGGCGATGGTGACGAATCCGTCCCGGGCGGGAAAGATGCCGAACGGACTGAGGATCGGGTGACGATTGCCCTCCGGTTCCGGAATGGTGCCGGCGAAGCTGTACTGATGGACGATGCGTTCGCAGGTCGCCAGGATCGCATCGACCATGGCGACATCGACGAACTGCCCCCTGCCGGTAATCTTGGCGCGCAGGATGGCCGAGACGATGCCGAACGCGGCCATCATCGCCGGAATGATGTCGCCGACGCCCGGGCCCGTCTTGGTCACCGAAGCTGCGTCCGGGCCGGTGATGGCGATCATGCCGCCCATCGCTTGCGCCACCACGTCGAACGCGGGCCAATCGACGTAGGGGCTGCTGCCGGTTCGTGGGTCGCCGAAACCGCGGATGGCGGCATAAACCAGCGTCGGGTTGTCTTCGCGAAGCGACTCGTATGCAAGGCCGAAGCGGTCCATGACGCCGGCGCGGAAGTTCTCGACCACCGCGTCCGCCGAGGCGATCAGCCTGCGCAGCAGCGCCGGCGCGCCGGGCTGCTTGAGGTCGATGACGATGCTCTTCTTGTTGCGGTTGGTGCTGGCAAAGTAGCCGCCGATCAGGCGCTCTTTGTCGTCGGCGCGGAAGGGACCGAGGGTGCGCGAATGGTCGCCTCCAGGGGATTCGACCTTGATCACCTCGGCGCCGTGGTCGGCCAGCATCTGGGTGCAATAGGGACCAGCCAGCATCTGCGTCAGGTCGATGACCCGGATGCCCTCCAGCGCTCCTGCGGGGCGGTCGGCGCTCATCGGTTGCGCCAGTGGCTGCGGCGCTTCAACAGCACGCGGCGTTCGCCTTCGAAGACGATCTCGTCCTTCTGGTTGACTCCCCAGTGACGGAAGCGGACGACGCCGGCGTCGTCGCGATCCGCCGGCTCCACCGCCAGTACCTCCGAGTAGGCGAACAAAGTGTCGCCATGGAATACCGGTGTCCTGAAGCGGATGCCGGTCATGCTCAGTTCGGCGAGCGCGTTCTCCGCCGTGTCCTGGCTGGCGAGTCCGATCACCAACGCCGCGGTGACGCCGCCGAACACGATACGATGTCCAAAGGGCGTATCCTGCATCGCGATTTCGTTGAAATGGCCGTCGGCGGTGTTCATCACCATGTTGGTGATCAGCACGTTTTCCAGAGCCTCGACCGTCTTGCCGCGGGCATGGCGCATGACCGTGCCAGGAACGAAGTCCTCGAAATAGCCGTCGTCGCCGGTGAGGTGGCCCATGCTCATGTCGCAACCGGCCCGAGCAGGCGGTCGGAGATGATGCGCAGCTGGATCTCCGAAGTGCCCTCGAAAATCTTGGTCAGGCGCGCATCGCGCCAATAGCGTTCGACGGCGTGGTGAGTGGTGTAGCCAGCACCGCCCAGCACCTGCAGCGCGTCGGAGGTGACGCGCTCGGCCATCTCGCTGGCGAAGTACTTGACCATCGATGCCTCCTTGTCACAGCGCGCGCCCCTATCGACCTGATCGCAGACGTGATAGAGAAGCTGGCGCGCTGCCTCCACCTCCGTGGCCATCTGTGCAAGCTTGAAGCGGATGCCCTGGAAGTCGGCGATGGGGTGGCCGAACTGCACCCGTTCCCTGGCGTAGGCGAGGGCATCCTCCAGACCGCCGCGGGCGCAGCCGATCGCTCGCGCCGCGGTATGCGCTCGCGCCTTCTCCATCTCCTTGGCGGTGAGCAGGAATCCCTGCCCCTCCTCGCCGACCAAAGCGGACGCGGGGACGCGGCAGTTGTCGAACGCCAGTTCGTAGGTCTTCATGCCGAAATACCCGATCTTGGGAATCGGGCTGCCCTGACAGCCGGGCGGCAGCTCGCCGCGCCGCTTTTCGATCATGAAGCACGAGATGCCGTGGTGGCGGTGCCTGGGATCCGGCGAGTCCGAAGTGCGCGCCATCAGGACGATGAAGTCGGCGCCGTCGGCGAAGGTGCACCAGTATTTGTTGCCGGTGATCAGCCAGGACTCGCCGTCGCGCCGCGCCCGGCAGCTGATCGCCGCGACGTCCGAACCCGCTGACGGCTCGGAGATGGCGACCGCGCCGACAAACTCGCCACGTGCCATGCGCGGCAGATAGTTGCGCCGCTGCTCCTCGCTCATCGCGCGCATGCCGATCACGCCGTTGCCGCGTGCGATGATGCTGGCGACGCTCATCCAGGCGCGCGCGAGCTCCTCGGTGATCAGGCAGTACTCGAAGCAGCCCAGCCCCAGTCCGCCGTACTCCTCGGGGATCAGGATGCCGAAATAGCCCAGTTCGGCCAGCTTGCCGCGCAGTTCCATGGGAATGTCGCCGCGTATCGGATCGAGCCTGTTGGCCAGAGGCAGGACTTCGCGGTGGGCGAATTCCCGCGCCACATCCTGGATCATGCGGCGTTCCTCGGTCAGACTGCTCATGGCGCACATACTCCGCCGCCTGCGCCGCGATGCACGCGGCTACAGTGATTGCCGAGGTGGTTGATCATCCGCCAGGGCGCGCAACGACAATACCTGGCGAGATATTTCCGCGCAAGGGCACCAGGACGGCAGCGCCGCGCCACGGCGCCGCTGCCGTGGAAGAAATCTGCAGCGCCGTTGCGGATGATTGCCCGGTCGTCTAGAACGACGGCGATGCTGCGATGGCGACCGGGGAGGCAGAGCGGCCGATGAAGGAGGATTTCCGGACCCGCGCTGTGACGCGCCGTCGTGGCCGCTGTTTCGAGGATTTTCAGCCGGGGCAGTTGTTCCGCCATCACTGGGGCCGAACCGTCAATGCGGGGGACAACGCGCTGTTCTCGACTTTGACGCTGTCGTTCAATCCCCTCTATTTCAACGCTGAATACGCGACAGCGCACGGCCATCCAGGGG
>JAJZVE010000783.1 GCA_021845835.1 Pseudomonadota bacterium
GCCGGGCGACCTGCTGGCGCGGCTGGGCGGCGACGAGTTCGCGGTCTGGATGGATGGCGCCGATCACTTCGCCGCCGCCGAGCGCGCCGAGATGCTGCGCTGCAACGCCGCCCGCGCCTTCGCCGATCTGGCCGGCGGCGATGGTCCGCCGCTGTCGATGTCGATCGGCATCGCCGCGCGCTGGCCCGGCCAGGGCGAGGACATCGAGGCGCTGCTCGGCCGTGCCGATCAGGCCATGTATGCGGTCAAGCGCGGCGGGCGCGGCCGGTGGCGCGTGGCGCCGGCGGACGACACGCCATGAGCGCCGCCAGCGTCCAGTCCGCCGCGCGCCCGTTCGCCGGGCTGGGCGAGGGCGCGCGCGTGCGGCTCGGCGCCGCCGCCGACACGGCGCCGGAGGTGTTGCGGGAACTGGCCGCCGACCCGTCGCTGATGGTGCGCGCCGCGGTCGCCATGAACGCGGCGGCGCCGGCACCGGCGCACCGGCTGCTGGCCGCCGATCCGGACGAACGGGTGCGCTCGCTGCTGGCCGGCACGCTCGCCCGGCTGATCCCGGGCCTGCCCCGCCAGGATCGTTCCGCGATGGCCGGGCAGGTGCTGGCGACGCTGACCACCCTGGTCGCCGACGAGGCGGAGCGCGTCCGCGGCGCCATCGCCGACGTGGTGCGGGAGATGCCGCAGGCGCCGCGCGAACTGATCCTGCGGCTGGCGCACGACACCGCGGTGCCGGTGAGCGAGCCGGTGATCCGCCTGTCGCCGCTGCTGGGGCCGGACGACCTGCTGATCCTGCTGGCCGATGCGCCGACGCCGGAAACCGCGACCGCGATCGCCCGCCGGCCGGAGCTGCACGCCTCGGTCGCCGACGCGATCGCGGCCAGCGCCGACAGCGCCGCCATCGCGGCACTGCTGGCCAATGCCTCGGCCGCGATCCGGGAGGCGACGCTGGACGCGCTGATCGCCCGCGCCGCCGACCATGTCGAGTGGCATGAACCGCTGGTGCGCCGCCCGGTGCTGTCGGCGCGCGCGGCGCGGGCCTTGTCGGAGATCGTGGCCACGCAGCTGCTCGGCGTGCTGGCCAGCCGCGGCGACCTCGACCCCGACCTGACGCGCGAGTTGCAGCGGCGCCTGCAGGAGCGGGTGCAGGCCGCCCCGGCCGTTGCCGAGGAGACGCTGGAGGCGCTGGTGCAGCAGGCGCAGGGGCTGCGCGCGGCCGGGCGGCTGGACGAGGCGGCGGTGCTGGAGGCGGCGGAGCGGGCGGATGCGCGGCGCTGCACCGCGCTGCTGGCGGCCGCGGCCGAGGTGCCGGCGGCGCTGGTGGAGCGCACCGCCGCGCTGCGCAGCGCCAAGGGGCTGGTCAGCCTGGTGTGGAAGGCGGGGTTTTCCATGCGCTGCGCGGTCGTGGTGCAGGCGCTGCTCGGCCGGCTTGGGCCCGGGCAATTGCTGCGCGGCGGCGCGGACGGCGGCTTCCCGCTCAGCACCGAGGAGATGCGCTGGCAGGTCGATTTCGTGCTGCAGGTGGGCCTGTAGCGCCCGGCCGCGCCCGGCGGATCAGGCCGGCGTGCCGCCCAGGTCCGCGATCACGGCGCGCAGCATTTCCCGCACTTCCTGCGCCGTGCCGGCGAGCGCCGGATTGTCGACCGCCTGCATGGAGGCGACGGGATCGACCGCGGACACCTCCACCGTGCCGTCCGCGCGCTGCTGCAGCACGACGTTGCAGGGCAGCATGGTGCCGATCTTGTCCTCGGCCTGCAGGGCGCGATGCGCCATGCGCGGGTTGCAGGCACCGAGGATGCGGTAGGGACGGAAGTCCACGTCCAGCTTCTTCTTCAGCGTGGCCTGCACGTCGATCTCGGTCAGCACGCCGAAGCCGTGCCGCTGCAGCGCCGCGGTGGTGGCGGCCACCGCCTGGTCGAACGGCTGCGCGACAATCGTCGAGAAATGATAGGCCATGACGGTTCCTCCGGGAGCGGATGACGATGGGCCGATGTCGTGCGCCAACATCCCGCCCGCCGGCCGGTTCTGTCCAGTGCCGCGCACAACGGCGTCGCCGTCCGGGCGGCTTATCCGGCGAGCAGGTGGCGCAGCAGCCGGCCGGCGGCGACGGCGACCATGCGCGCCTCGTCGAACAACGTGGCGACCTGGTAGCTGATGAAGAAGGCGAGCCCGTAGAATGCGGCCGGCGCCGTCCGCTCCCATCCGGTGACGCGGCGGCTGACCGCCTGCGCCGGTCCGGTCTGCGCCAGCCCTACCATCAGCAGGCCCAGCGCGGCGCCGCCGATGATGTCGGTCGGGAAATGCACGCCGAGATAGACGCGCACGGCATTCAGCAGCAGCACCCAGACCAGCGCCGCCCACCCCACCCCCGGCAGCACGAGGCCGATCGCGGCGGCAAGGCCGAACTGCACCGCGGCGTGGTCGCTCGGGAAGGAACTCCAGTGATTGAGCGTGCTCGGCTCGACCGCGACCGGCAGGGTCATCGCCAGCACCGGGTCGTGCATCGGCCGCAGATGCGTCGGCAGCGACAGTTGCAGCACGCGCCCCGCCATCCCCGCCACGAAGGCCGCGACGGTGCCGCCGAGCAGCCGCGCGCGCGTGACCGCGTCGGGGCGGGCGAACCAGCCGTACCACACGAACGCCATCAGCAGCGCACCGCTGAGCAGGTAATAGGTGCTCAGCCACGCCATCGCCCGGTCGGCGAGCGGGACGACGCGGGCATAGCGGTTCAGGAACCGCATCACCGGATAGTCGACGGTGGTGCGCAGGCCGGAGGCGACGGCCCAGGCGCCGGCCAGCGCCAGCGCGGCGAACAGCAGGCGCCACCGCGGCGCCGGCGCCACCGCGACGCGCGGCGCCGGGCGCAGCGACGGGGAGCGGAGCAGGGTCTTCATGGCGGCGATACTGGTTCGCCCCCGCGCTTGCCGCCATTCACGAGACGGTCACTTCCCCGTCACGATTACGGGTAATGATGCAACTGTGTTCTTGATTTGTTCGTACCGTGCCGGTAGCCTGCCGGCATGTCCGACGAACCTCGCCTGATCCCGGCCACCCGCGACGAACTGATGCAGGCCTTCGCCTATGCGCTGCGCTTCGACGAGCGCGGCAAGCCGCATCGGCTGGCGCTGGACGACATGGCCCGCCTGACCGCCCAGACGCTGCTGCGGCAACTGGAATTGTCCGGCTACGTGGTGATGAAGCGCCCGCCGCCGGACCCGCAGCGCCCGCCG
>JAJZVE010000784.1 GCA_021845835.1 Pseudomonadota bacterium
GCGAATGGTCGAGGCCGGCCATCTCGATCCGGCGGGGACGGATCCCGATCTGTCTATTATCGCATCGTAGCAATAGATCAAATTTTGATCTAAAACGCAAATATTCATCTCTTATTGAATAATTAATACGCATTGACTTTCTTGCGAAGCCGAACGGCGCATGAATTGCCCACATGTTGGACTTGGCATCGATTTTGCGTCGATAAGACCGTATGGCGACATGCGGCTCCGGGCCAAGGGCGGCGCGAGGGTAGTGCGGGCATTGCCCATTCTTGATCGATCGCGCGCCAATGGGGGCCGCATCGCGGATCACAGGATTCGCGGGAGTGCGACCATGCATAGCACCACGGAAAAGTCGTTTCTGAAATCCGGCCATCTACCCACCCTCTTCGCATCGTTCCTCTATTTCGATGCCAGCTTCATGGTCTGGGTTCTGCTCGGCCCGCTCGGCGTCCAGATCGGCCAAGCACTGCACCTCGATCCCGCACACAAGGGGCTGATGGTCGCGGTGCCGGTCCTGGCCGGAGCCCTGTTCCGGATTCCCAACGGGCTGTCGGTCGACCGGTTCGGCGGCCGACGCACGGCGATTGTCGCGCAGGTGATCGTCATTCTCGGCCTTCTCCTCGCCTGGGCCACAGGCCTGCCGAGCTACGGCTCGGTGCTGGCGCTCGGGCTGGTGCTCGGTCTGGCCGGCGCGTCCTTCGCGGTGGCACTGCCGCTCGCCTCGCGCTGGTACCCGAAGGAGCACCAGGGGACGGCCCTCGGCATTGCGGGAGCCGGCAACTCGGGCACCGTGTTCGCCGCCCTGTTCGCGCCGGCGCTCGGCCTTGCCCTCGGCTATGCCAGCGTGTTCGGCCTGGCGGCGGTGATCATGGTGGTTGTGCTCTGCGTCTTTTCGATGCTCGCGAAGGACAGTCCGAACCATCCGCCGCCGCAGAGCCTCGTTGCGTATCTGCGCGTGCTTCGGCTCAACGATACCTGGTGGTTCATGCTGTTCTACAGCGTCACCTTCGGCGGGTTCGTCGGGCTTGCGGCGTCGCTGACGATCTATTTCCATACCCAGTACGGTCTCGCCGCGGTCGAAGCCGGGTATGCCGCGGCGGCCTGCGTGTTCGCGGGCTCGACCGTGCGGCCGCTCGGCGGCTGGCTCGCCGACCGGATCGGCGGGATCACGACGCTTTCGATCCTGTATCTTGTCGCCGCCGCCATGCTGGCGCTGGTCAGCGTCGGCCTGCCCGGCCTGGTTCCCGCGCTTGCCGCCTTCGTCGTTGCGATGCTTGCGCTCGGGATGGGCAACGGCGCGGTGTTCCAGCTCGTGCCGATCCGCTTCGGTCGCGAGATCGGAGTGATGACCGGCCTTGTCGGCATGGCCGGCGGCGTCGGCGGCTTCTACCTCGCATCCAGCCTCGGCTTCTCGAAACAGTTCACCGGCTCCTACCAGGACGGGTTCCTGATCTTCGCCGGCCTCGCGCTCGTCGCCTTCGGCGGGCTGATGACGGTGCGCCGTCGCTGGCGCGCGGATTTCACCTCGCCCCCCGGCAACGGCACCGTCCGGATCTGAAAGGAACGAACTCCATGCATGGCACCACCCTCTCGCGGCCGCGCCTGGTTGTCGTCGGCAACGGCATGGCCGGGATGCGGACGGTCGAGGAGATCCTCGCGATCGCTCCCGGCATGTTCGAGATCACCGTGTTCGGCGCCGAGCCCCGGCCGAACTACGACCGGATCATGCTCTCGCCGCTTCTCGCCGGCGAGAAGCGGTTCGAGGACATCGTCCTCAACGACTATGACTGGTACGCAGGGAACGATATCCGGCTGATCGCCGGCGAGCATGTCGACTGGATCGACCGGACGCAGCGGATCGTGCGCGGCGCGGCCGGCACGGAGGCGCCGTACGACATCCTCCTGCTGGCGACCGGCTCGAACCCGTTCGTGCTGCCGATCCAAGGTACGGAACTCGACGGCGTACAGACCTTCCGCACCGTCGCCGATGTCGAGGACATGCTGGCGACGGCACGTCCGGGCGCGAAGGCGGTGGTGATCGGCGGCGGGCTGCTTGGGCTGGAGGCGGCGCACGGGCTCGACCTGCGCGGCGCCGAGGTAACGGTGATCCACCTCATGCCGACCTTGATGGAGCGCCAGCTCGATGCCTCCGCCGCGCACCTGCTCAAGCAGACCCTGGAGGCGCGCGGGATGACGATCCTGACCGGCACCGAAACCGCCGCTTTCCTCGGCGACGACCGGGTGCGCGCGGTCCGGCTGAAGGACGGGCGGGAAATTCCCGCCGATCTCGTGGTGATGGCGGTCGGCATCCGTCCGAATGCCGGCCTGGCCCGCGCGATCGGCCTCGAATGCAATCGCGGCGTGATCGTGGACGATTATCTCCGGACCTCGGATCCGGCGATTTTCGCGATCGGCGAATGCGTCGAGCACGACGGCAACGTCTTCGGCCTGGTCGCGCCGATCTGGGGGATGGCGCGCGTCGCGGCGCGCACGATGGCGGGCACGCCGGGGCCGGGATTCACGCCCGCGGCCAGCGTGACGCGGCTCAAGGTCTCAGGCGTGGAGATGGCCTCGGCCGGCGCCTTCCTCGGCGATGCCGGCACCGAGGACATCGTGCTGCGCGACGGCGCGCGCGGCACCTATCGCCGACTCGTCCTGCGCGAAAACCGGATTGTCGGCCTCGTCGCGATCGGCGACGCGCGTGACGCGGCCTGGCATTTCCAGCTCCTGAAGGACGGGACGGATATCGGCGAGATCCGCGACAGCGTGATCTTCGGCCCGGTTGCCGACGGGCCGGCCGATCCCGACGCCGCCGTGCTGGCGCTGCCGGACGGTGCGGAGATCTGCGGCTGCAACGGCGTCTGCAAGGGAACCATTACCGGTGCGATCTCGGCGTCCGGGCTCGCCAGCGTCGAGGATGTGCGGGCACGGACCAAGGCGTCCTCCTCGTGCGGCTCCTGCACCGGGCAGGTCGAGGCGCTGCTGCGCGCCGCCCTCGGCGCGAGCTATGCGCCGGCGACGGTCAAGCCGGTCTGCAAGTGCACCGATCTCGGCCATGGCGAGGTCCGCCGGCGGATCGTCGGCGGTGAGCTGAAATCAATCCCGGCGGTGATGCAGGCGCTGGAATGGAAGACCCCGGACGGCTGCCATGTCTGCCGCCCGGCGCTCAATTTCTACCTGCTCTGCGCCTGGCCGGGCGAATACGTTGACGACGCCC
>JAJZVE010000785.1 GCA_021845835.1 Pseudomonadota bacterium
CATGCCGCCGCATCCCCGTACCTGGCTTCAGGTCACGCCGGCCGGGCTGTTCTGCGCGCCCGGCGGGTTCTTCATCGACCCGCTGCGCGCCGTGGAGCGCGCCGTCGTCACGCACGCGCATTCGGACCATGCCCGTCCCGGCCACGC
The DNA here is from genome assembly GCA_021845835.1 of Pseudomonadota bacterium. The sequence goes on from JAJZVE010000785.1 coordinate 148, forward strand.
CGCCGTGCTGGCCAGCCCGGCGACGCTCGCGCTGATGCGGGTGCGACTCGGCGGCGAGGCCGGGCGCGCGCAGCAGCCGCTCCGCTGGGGCGAACGGCTGCGCGTCGGCGAGGTCGAGGTCTGGCTGGAACCGGCCGGGCATGTGCTCGGTTCGGCGCAGGTGGTGATGGCATACCGCGGCAGCCGCGCGGTGGTGAGCGGCGACTACAAGCGCCGGCCGGACCCGACCTGCGACGGCTTCGTGCCCGTCCCCTGCGACGTGTTCGTCACCGAGGCGACGTTCGCGCTGCCGGTGTTCCGCCATCCGCCGCCGGAAGCGGAAATCGCGCGTCTGCTCGCCAGCGTGGCGCTGTTTCCCGGGCGGACGCATCTCGTCGGCTGCTATTCGCTTGGCAAATGCCAGCGGCTGGCGGCGATGCTGCGCCGGCTTGGCTGGGACCGGCCGATCTGGCTGCACGGCGCGCATGTCGCCCTGTGCGCCGCGTACGAATCGCTGGGCGTCGCGCTGGGCGATCTCCGCCCGGCGACGGCCGCGGCCAAATCCGATCTGGCCGGCGCAATCGTGCTCGCCCCGCCCGCCGCTGCCGCCGACCGCTGGGCGCGGCGGCTGGCCGAGCCGGTGGTGTGCGCCGCCTCCGGCTGGATGCGGGTGCGCGGGCGGGCGCGGCACGGCGGCGTCGAGCTGCCGCTCATCATTTCCGACCATGCCGACTGGGACGAGCTGAACGCGACGCTGGACGAGGTGGGCGCGCCGGAAGTCTGGGTGACGCATGGGCGGGAGGAGGCGCTGATCCACGCCGCCGGCAAGCGGGGCATCGCCGGCCACGCGCTGCGTCTGCTCGGTTACGGCGAGGAGGACGAGGCGGCGCCATGATCGAATTCGCCGCGCTGCTGGAACGGCTGGCGTTCACGCCGGGCCGCCACGGCAAGATCGCGCTGCTGCGCCGCTATTTCGCGACCGCGCCGGACCCGGACCGCGGCATCGGCCTCGCCGCCGTCACCGGCGAACTCTCGTTCACTGCCGCCAGGCCGGCGCTGCTGCGCGACCTCGCCGCCGCCCGCACCGATCCCGTGCTGTTCGCGTGGTCCTACGATTATGTCGGCGATCTCGCCGAGACGGTCGCGCTGATGTGGCCCGAGGCGCCGACCCATGCGGCGCCGCCGCGTCTGGCGGACGTGGTGGCGACGCTGGCGGCGGCGCCGCGCGCGGCGCTGCCCGAAATCGTCGGCGGCTGGCTGGATGCGTGCGAAGCCTCGGTGCGGCTGGCGCTGCTCAAGCTGATCACCGGCGGGTTGCGCGTCGGCGTGTCCGCGCGGCTGGCCAGGGTGGCGCTGGCGGAACTGGCGCAGGGCGGCATTGCGCCCGATGAGATCGAGGAAGTCTGGCACGGTCTCGCGCCGCCCTATGCCGCGCTGTTCGCCTGGATCGAAGGACGCGGCCCGCGCCCCGATCCGGCGGGCGCGCCGGTGTTCCGCCCGCCAATGCTGGCGCATCCGCTGGAGCCGGCGGATTTTTCCGCACTTGACCCGGCGGCGCTGCACGCCGAATGGAAGTGGGACGGCATCCGCGTGCAACTGGTCGCGACCGCCGGCGGCAAGCGGCTCTATTCGCGCGGCGCCGAGGACATCTCCGCCGCCTTCCCCGAGATCATCGCCGCGATGGATTTCGCCGCCGTGCTGGACGGCGAGCTGCTGGTGATGCGCGAGGGCCGGGTGGCGCCGTTCGCCGATCTGCAGCAGCGGCTCAATCGCAAGGCGGTGAGCGCCAAGCTGCTGCGCGACTTCCCTGCCGGCGTGCGGCTGTACGACATGCTGTTCGACGGCACGGAGGATCTGCGCCCGCTGCCGTTCGCGGCGCGGCGGGCGCGGCTGGAGCAATGGTACGCGCGGGTGCGCCCGCCGCGCATGGACCTTTCCGAAATCATCGACTTCCGCTCGCTCGCCGAGCTGGCGGCGTTGCGGGACGGCGCGCGCGCGGCGGCGATCGAGGGGCTGATGCTCAAGCGCCGCGACGCGCCCTATGTGCCCGGCCGGCCGAAAGGCCTGTGGTGGAAATGGAAGCGCGACCCGCTCGCGATCGACGCCGTGCTGATGTACGCGCAGCGCGGCCACGGCAGGCGCAGCAGCTTCTATTCCGACTACACCTTCGGTCTGTGGCGCGACGGCGCGGACGGGGCGGAGGAACTGGTGCCGGTGGGAAAAGCGTATTCCGGCTTCACCGACGCGGAACTGGTGTGGCTCGACCGCTGGGTACGCAACCACACCGTCGCGCGCTTCGGCCCGGTGCGCGAAGTGGAGAAGTCGCTGGTGCTGGAAGTGGCGTTCGACGCGGCGCAGCTTTCGTCGCGCCACAAATCGGGGGTGGCGCTGCGCTTTCCCCGCATCGCCCGCCTGCGCACCGACAAGCCGGCGGCGGAGGCCGACCGGCTGGACAGCCTGCTGCGGCTGGTCGCCGTGGCGCCCGCCGCAGGCGCATGTGACATCCCGCGCGATCCTGCCTAGGCTGCGGCCGTGAATCGAAGGAGAGGAATCACATGCCCAACATCCCCGACCGTCCCGAATACAAGGGCGAACTGTTCGAGCGCGGGCTGCAGGTGAGGCGGGAGGTGCTGGGCGCCGACTACGTGGACCAGTCCCTCGCCGCGGCCGACGATTTCTTCGCCGCGTTCCAGAAGGCGACCACCGAGCAGGCGTGGGGCATGATCTGGACCCGGCCCGGCCTGCCGCGCCAGACGCGCAGCATCGTCAATCTTGCCATGCTGGCGGCGCTCGGCAAGGGACACGAGCTGAAGCTGCATGTGCGCGCCGCCCTCGGCAACGGCGTCACGCGCGACGAGATCAAGGAAGTCTTCCTGCAGGTCTGCGGCTATTGCGGCATCCCCGCCGGCTTCGAGGCGTTCCGCGTCGCCCGCGAGGTGTTCGCCGAGATCGACCGCGCCGCCGCCAAGCCGGGCGGATGACGGACCGCAGTCAGGAAGCGCTGGCCGCGGCACAGTTCGGCGCCCAGGCCAGCGCCTATCTCGGCAGCGCCGTGCATGCGCAGGGCCCCGACCTCGCCGCGCTGGCGGCGCTC
>JAJZVE010000786.1 GCA_021845835.1 Pseudomonadota bacterium
ACCAGATCGAGGCGATGACGCTCGCGACCAAAATCGCGGTGCTGAAGGACGGCGCGCTGCAGCAGGTCGGCACGCCGGCGGAGGTGTACAACCGCCCCGCCAACCTGTTCGTCGCCGACTTCATGGGGTCGCCCTCGATGAACCTGCTGCCGGTACGCGTCGCCGCGAGCAACGGCGCGGCGGTGCTGGTACTGCCGCGCGAGAACGATACGCCGATCGCGCTGCGCATTCCGCCGACCGTCACGCCGGGTCGGCTGACACCCGGACAGGAGGTGATTCTCGGCATCCGGCCCGAGGCGATCACCGATCCCGCCGGCGCCGACCGCGCCTCCACCGCCGTGGACGCGGTCGAGGCACTGGTGGAGGTGGTGGAACCCGCCGGGTCGGACACCTATGTCGTCACCCGCGCCGGCGGCAAGGAAGTGATCGCGCGGATGCGCGCGGATGCCGATGTGCGTCCCGGCACACGCGTTCCCTTCGCCTTCGACCTCGCCAGGGCCGTTCTGTTCGAGCCGGCGAGCGGCCTGCGCATCGCGTGAGCGCGACATTGCCTGCACGGGCTGCCGACGGCGACGGCGCCGCGCTGCCGGAGACGGTGGACGTGGCGATCGTCGGCTCCGGCATCGGCGGCGCAACCCTTGCCTATGGCCTGGCGCGAAGCGGCGCGCGCATCGCGGTGCTGGAACGCGGCGCACGGCTCGGCGCGCATCCGGCGGCGCGCGACGCGCGGGCGATCTTCCAGCAAGGCGTGTTCCGCCCCGACGAGACCTGGCGCGATTCGCGCGGCGGACGCTTCAGCCCCGGCAACTACTACTATGTCGGCGGTAACTCCAAGTTCTACGGCGCGGTGCTGATCCGCTACCGCGCGCAGGATTTTGCCGCCCTCGAACACGCGGACGGGATTTCGCCCGCGTGGCCGTTTGCCTATGCGGAGCTGGAACCCTGGTACGCGCGCGCCGAAACGCTGTTCGCGGTACGCGGCGCCGCCGGCGAAGACCCGACCGAGCCGCCGCGCTCCACGCCCTATCCCGCGGCGCCGGTTCCCGACGAGCCGGCGATCGCGGTGGCACGCGCGCGGCTGCGGGCGCTTGGGCTGCATCCGTTCTCACTGCCGCTCGCGGTCGATATCGACCGCTGGATCGCGCGCGCGCCGACGCCGTGGGACGCCTATCCGGACACCCATGCCGGCAAGTTCGACGCCGAGACTGCGCCGCTCACCGGCGCGCTGCAGCACGACACGGTGACGCTGCACACCGGCGTGCGCGCGCAGCGGCTGCTGCCGGCGCCGGACGGCAGACGCATTGCCGCGCTGGAGCTTCTCGTGAACGGCGAGCCGCGGCGGCTGCGCGCGAAACTGTTCGTGCTCTCTGCCGGCGCGGTGAATTCGGCGGCGCTGCTGCTGCGCTCCGGCGCTGTCGCGAACCGCTCCGGTGTGGTCGGCCGCTACTTCATGAACCACAACTGCACGGCGCTGCTGGCGGTCGATCCGCGCCGCGCCAACGATGCCGTGTACCAGAAGACGCTCGGCCTCAATGACTTCTATTTCGGCGACGGCGCCGGCGGCCCGCCGCTCGGCAACATGCAACTGCTTGGCAAGGTGACGGCGCCGGTCCTGAAGGCCAGCCTGCCGCACGTGCCGGAGGCGGCGCTGCGCTGGCTGGCGCGCCACAGCGTCGATTGGTACCTGATGAGCGAGGATTTGCCGCATCCCGAAAGCCGCGTGCGCGTGGACGGCGCCGACATCGTGCTGCAATGGCAGCGCACCAACATGACGGCACACGCGGGTCTGGTTGCGAAGGCGCGCGAGACGTTCCGCGCCGCCGGCTATCCGTTTGTGCTGACGCGCGCCTTCGATCGCCGCACGCCCTCGCACCAGTGCGGCACGGTGCGCATGGGCGAGGACGCCGCCGTGTCGGCGCTGGATGCGTTCTGCCGCGCGCACGACCATCCGAACCTGTTCGTGGTGGATGCGTCGTTCCTGCCTACCTCGGCGGCGGTGAATCCGGCGCTGACCGTCGCCGCGCAGGCGTTGCGCGTCGCCGATCACATCACGCTCGGGAGATTCGCGGCATGACCGATCGGCCTGTCGCCATCGTCACCGGCGCGGCACGCGGCATCGGACTTGCCGCTGCGCAGGCGCTCGCCGCGCGCGGTTTTGCCCTTGCGCTGCTGGATATCGACGAAAGCGCCGCGCGCGAGGCGGCCGCGACCATTGCGGCGCCGGCGCAGTCATTCCGTTGCGACATCGCCGAGCTTTCCGGCCATCCTGATCTTGTCGTGCGGACAGTGGAAAAGTTCGGCCGTATCGACTGCCTGGTGAATAATGCCGGCATCGGCGCGCCGGTGCGCGGCGACCTGCTCGATCTGCAGCCGGAGAATTTCGATCGCGTGCTGGCGGTCAATCTGCGCGGCACGGTGTTTCTCACGCAGGCGGTCGCGCGCTGGATGCTGGCGAACCCGTCGCCGGCGCCGCGCAGCATCGTCACCGTCACCTCGGTCAGCGCCGCACTGGCGTCGCCGGAGCGGCTCGACTACTGCATGTCCAAGGCCGGGCTTGCGATGTTCGTGCAGGGGCTGGCGCTGCGGCTGGCGCCGCACGGCATTGCCGTGTTCGACGTCCGCCCCGGCATCATCCGCACCGACATGACCGCCGGCGTCGCCGCCCGCTACGACACGCTGATCGCCGACGGCCTGGTGCCGGCGCGCCGCTGGGGCGAGCCGGCAGATGTCGGCGCTGTCATCGCCGGCCTCGCCAGCGGCAATTTCTATGCGACCGGCAGCATCGTCAACGTGGCTGGCGGTCTCGCTATCCCGCGGCTCTGAGGGACAACGCACGATGGCATACGACTACATCATCGCCGGTGCCGGTTCGGCCGGCTGCGCGCTCGCCGCGCGGCTGTCGGAAGACCCGTCCGCGCGCGTGCTGCTGCTGGAGGCGGGCGGCGCCGATCGCCATCCGCTGTATCACATGCCCGCCGGTTTCGCGCGCATGACCAAGGGCATCGGCAGCTGGGGCTGGCAGACCGCGCCGCAGCGCCAGCTCGGCGGGCGCGTGCTGCGCTTCACGCAGGCGAAGGTGGTCGGGGGCGGATCGACCGTCAACGCGCAGATCTACACCCGCGGCAACGCGCGCGACTACGATGCCTGGGCGGAGCAGGAAGGTTGCGCCGGCTGGGGCTATCGCCACGTGCTGCCGTATTTCCGCCGCGCCGAGCA
>JAJZVE010000017.1 GCA_021845835.1 Pseudomonadota bacterium
GCCGGAAAACCGCTTCCGCATCTGGTTCGAGATCGAGGCGCTGGCCGCCGAGGCGATGGCCGAACTGGGCCAGATCCCCGCCGCGGCGGCGCTGGCGATCCGCCAGCACGGGGCGGCCCGCATGGCTGCGTTCGGTCCCGCCGACCTCGACCGCATCGCGGCGATCGAGCGCGAGACGCGGCACGACGTGATCGCATTCCTGACCTGGCTCGCCGAGGCGATCGGGGAGGACAGCCGCTACGTCCATCTTGGCCTGACCAGCAGCGACGTGCTGGACACCTGCCTCGGCGTGCAACTGGTGCAGGCCACCGACCTGCTGCTCGCTGACCTCGATGCGGTGCTGGCGGCGCTGCAGGCGCGCGCCTTCGAGCACAAGCATACGCTGACCATCGGCCGCAGCCACGGCATCCACGCCGAGCCGACCAGCTTCGGCCTCAAGCTCGCCGGCCATTATGCCGAGTTCGCCCGCAACCGCGCCCGCCTGGTGGCGGCGCGGGCGGAGGTCGCGGTCGCGGCGCTGTCCGGCGCGGTCGGCACCTACGCCCATCTCGACCCGCGCGTGGAGGCGCATGTCGCGCAGAAACTCGGCCTCGCGGTCGAGCCGGTCTCGACGCAGGTGATCCCGCGCGACCGCCACGCCGCCTATTTCTGCACGCTGGCGGTGATCGCGTCGGGCATCGAGCGGCTGGCGATCGAGGTGCGGCATCTGCAGCGCAGCGAGGTACGCGAGGCGGAGGAATATTTCGCGCCGGGCCAGAAGGGCTCGTCTGCCATGCCGCACAAGCGCAACCCGGTGCTGAGCGAGAACCTGACCGGCCTCGCCCGGCTGGTGCGCGCCGCCGCCGTGCCGGCGCTGGAGAACGTGGCGCTGTGGCACGAGCGCGACATCAGCCATTCCAGCGTGGAGCGCGCAATCGCGCCGGACGCGACGGTGACGCTGGATTTCGCGCTGGCGCGGCTGGCCGGCATGTTGCGCGACCTGGTCGTGTATCCCGACCGCATGGCGCAGAATTTAGAGTCACTCGGCGGCGTCGTGCATTCCGGCGAGGTGCTGCTGGCACTCGCCCGCGCCGGCCTGTCGCGCGAGGCGGCCTATGCCGTTGTGCAGCGCAACGCGATGGCCACGTGGACCAGACTTGGCACCGCGGAGGGACGCAGTTTTCGGCAGAATCTCGACGCCGACCCGGAGGTGGCGGGGCGCGTGCCGGCAGCGGCGCTGGACGCGGCAATGGACGCGCGCGCGCATCTGCGGGCGCTGGACGTGATTTATTGCCGTGTGTTCGGCGAAGCCGGACCGCCATCTTGATCGACGCTGTCGGAATGGCAGATATCTCGCGCCTGGATAGCTTGCAGCGCAAGCCGGCCTATGCTTGCTCTACCGGCAGGGCCGGCATCCTGGCATACTGAAAAATCTCCGCCGGCAGGGTCCGGACCCGCCGCGCCGGCATGGGAAGGAAGCGACGTGCAGCCGACTGATATCGGTAATCCGGACTACTTCCACAAAGTTGTCGATTGCCAATGGGCCTGTCCGGCGCACACGCCGGTGCCCGAATACATCCGCCTGATCGCGGCGGGGCGGTACGCCGACGCCTATATGATCAACTGGAAATCGAATGTTTTCCCGGGCGTGCTCGGCCGCACCTGCGACCGGCCCTGCGAACCCGCCTGCCGTCGCGGCCGGGTGGAGGCGGAGCCGGTGGCGATCTGCCGGCTCAAGCGCGTCGCCGCCGACTACAAGGGCGACATCTCCGGCCGCCTGCCGATCCCGCCCGCCGAACGCAACGGCAGGCGCGTCGCCTGCGTCGGCGCCGGCCCCGCGTCGCTGACGGTCGCGCGCGACCTCGCCGCCGCCGGCTACGACGTGACGGTGTTCGACGGCGAGGCCCAGGCCGGCGGCTTCATCCGCTTCCAGATCCCGCGCTTCCGCCTGCCGGAATCCGTCATCGACGAGGAGGTGGGCTACATCCTCGGCCTCGGCGTCGCCGCCCGCCTCGGCGAGCGGGTGAACAGCCTGAAGGCGCTGCTCGCCGACGGCTATGACGCGGTGTTCGTCGGCTGCGGCGCGCCGCGCGGGCGCGAACTGAACGTGCCCGGCCGCACGGAGGCCGCCGCCAACATCCATATCGGCATCGACTGGCTTGCCTCCGTCAGCTTCGGCCATGTGAAATCGATCGGCAAGCGCGTGATCGTGCTGGGCGGCGGCAACACGGCAATGGATTGCTGCCGCTCCGCCCGCCGCCTCGGCGGCGAGGAGGTGCGCGTGGTGGTGCGCTCCGGCTTCGAGGAGATGAAGGCGTCTCCCTGGGAGAAGCAGGACGCCATGCGCGAGGACATTCCCATCCTGAACTATCTCGCGCCGAAATCCGTGGTGCACGACAACGGGCGGCTCACCGGCATGACGTTCGAGCGCGTGCGCGCCGAATACGACGCAAATGGCCGGCGCAATCTGGTGCCGACCGGCGAGCCGGACGAGTTCATCGCCGCCGATGACGTGCTGGTGGCGATCGGGCAGGAGAATGCGTTTCCCTGGATCGAGCGCGACGCCGGTATCGCGTTCGAGCGCACCGGCCTGCCGGTGCTCGACCCGACCACGCTGCAATCGACCAACCCGCTGGTGTTCTTCGGCGGCGACGCGGCGTTCGGGCCGAAGAACATCATCTGGGCGGTGGCGCACGGGCATGAGGCGGCGATCTCCATCGACCTGATGCTGCGCGGCGCCGACCTGCACGACCGGCCGCCGTCGCAGACCACGCTGGTCAGCCAGAAGATGGGCATCCACGAGTGGAGCTACGACAACGCCGTCTCCATCGACCTGCGCTACAAGGTGCCGCATATCGAGAAGGGGCGGGCGCTCAACGACATCGCCGCGGAGGTGGAACTCGGCTTTGATGCCGAGCTGGCCTTCAAGGAGGCGCAGCGCTGCCTCAATTGCGACGTGCAGACGGTGTTCGCGCCGAAGCTGTGCATCGAATGCGACGCCTGCGTCGATATCTGCCCCGTCGATTGCATCACCTTCACCGCGGACGGGGCGGAGGCGGAGCTGCGCACGCGGCTGAACGCGCCGGCGCACAACCTGACGCAGCCGCTTTATGTGGCCAACGGACTGAAGACCGGACGGATCATGGCGAAGGACGAGGATGTGTGCCTGCATTGCGGCATGTGCGCGGAACGCTGCCCGACCGGCGCGTGGGACATGCAGCGTTTCCTGATCGATCTGGCGCAGGTCGGCGCGCGCCAGCCCGCCTATGCCCGGTGAGGCTGTCATGACCGCCGTCCGCGTCAACGACTTCGTCGTCCGCTTCGCCAACATCAACGGCTCCGGCTCGGCCAGCGCGAACCGGCTGTTCGCGCGCGCGATCCAGCGCATGGGCGTGCCGGCAACGCCGCGCAATATCTTCCCGTCCAACATCCAGGGCCTGCCGACCTGGTACGAAGTGCGGGTCTCGGATGCCGGGCATCTCGGCGCGCGCGGCGGCACCGATTTCATGGTCGCGATGAACCCGCAGACCTGGGACAACGACGTGGCCAGCGTCGAGCCGGGCGGCTACCTGTTCTATGATTCGACCCGGCTGGTGCGGAAGCTGCGCGACGACATCACCGTGCTCGGCATGCCGCTGACGGCGATCTGCAACAGCGAATACAGCGACCCGCGGCAGCGGCAGATTTTCAAGAACGTCATGTATGTCGGCGCGCTGGCCGCGCTGCTCGACATCGAGCCGGAAGTGGTCGAGCAACTGATCGCCGAGCAGTTCAAGGCGAAAGAGAAGCTGGTCGCGCCGAACGTGCGCGCGATGCGGATCGGCTACGATCACGCCAGGGCGAATTTCACCTGCCCGATCGAGCTGCGCGTGCGCCGGTCGGACAAGCTGGGGGACCGCATCTTCATCGACGGCAACAGCGCCGCCGGCCTCGGCGCCGTCTATGGCGGCGCCACCGTGTGCGCGTGGTATCCGATCACGCCGTCAACCTCGCTTGCCGAAGCCTTCATGCGCTACGGCAAGCGCTACCGCACGGAGCCGGACACCGGCCGCAACCGCGTCGCCGTCGTGCAGGCGGAGGACGAACTGGCCTCCATCGGCATGGTGATCGGGGCCGGCTGGAACGGCGCGCGCGCCTTTACCGCGACCTCCGGCCCCGGCATTTCGCTGATGCAGGAATTCCTCGGCCTTGCCTATTTCGCCGAGGTTCCGGCCGTGATTTTCGACGTGCAGCGTGCCGGCCCATCGACCGGCATGCCGACGCGCACGCAGCAATGCGACCTGACGGCCTGCGCCTACGCCTCGCACGGCGACACCAGGCACGTGCTGCTGTTCCCCGAAGACCCGCACGAGTGCTTCGAATTCGGCGCGCTTGCCTTCGACCTCGCCGACCGGCTGCAGACGCCGGTGTTCGTGATGCTCGACCTCGACATCGGCATGAACGAGCGGCTGTGTGCGCCGTTCGCCTGGGACGATACGCGGCGCATGGACCGCGGCAAGGTGATGACCGCGGCCGATCTCGACGCCGGGCGGGAATTCGGCCGCTACCTCGACGTGGACCACGACGGCATCACGTACCGCACGCTGCCCGGCGCGCACCCGAGCAAGGGGGCCTATTTCACCCGCGGCTCCAGCCGCGACGAGTACGCGCGCTATACCGAGGACGGCGCTGCCTATCAGCGCAACATGGAGCGGCTGCTGCGCAAGTTCGCGACCGCGAAGCAGTACGTGCCGCGTCCCGTGCAGCGCGACGCCGCCGCGCCGACGCGGTTCGGCGCCATCTACTACGGCTCGACGTCACCGGCGATGGACGAGGCGGCGGAGCTGCTGGCGGCGCAGGGTGTGGCGCTCGACCTGCTGCGCGTGCGCGGCTTCCCGTTCCACGACGACGTGATCGAGTTCGTCGCGCGCCACGACACGGTGTTCGTGGTCGAACAGAACCGCGATGCGCAGCTGCGCACGCTGCTGATCAACGAGGGCGAGATCGACCCGGCGAAGCTGGTGCGGGTGCTGCACTACGACGGCACGCCGATCACCGCGCGCTTCATCGCCGCCGCCATCGCCGACGCGACGGACGCCGCCAAGATCGTGCCGCTGCGCAAGGCGGTGCCGTGATGCGAGCCGTTCCCACCGGGTTTGCCGCCCCCTTTGTCCGTACGAGTGCGCACGCATGAGCTTCCTGCCGAAACCCAGGCTGCACCACCCGGAACTGGCCGAGAACGCGATCGGCTTCACGCGCCGCGACTACGAGGGCGCGCTCTCGACGCTGTGCGCCGGCTGCGGCCACGATTCGATCAGCGCCGCCATCGTCCGCGCCTGCTTCGAGCTGTCGCTGCCGCCGCATCGCGTCGCCAAGCTGTCCGGCATCGGCTGTTCGTCGAAGACGCCTACCTATTTCCTCGGCGCCTCGCACGGCTTCAATTCCGTCCACGGCCGCATGCCGAGCGTGCTGACCGGCGCCTATCTGGCCAATCGCGACCTGATCTATCTCGGCGTGTCCGGTGACGGCGATTCCGCCTCGATCGGCCTCGGCCAGTTCGCGCACGCGATGCGGCGCGGCGTGAACATGGTTTATATCGTCGAGAACAACGGCGTTTACGGCCTCACCAAGGGCCAGTTCTCCGCCACCTCCGACAAGGGGGCGAAGAGCAAAAAGGGCGTTGCCAACACCGATTCGGCGATCGACCTGGTGAGTCTTGCGCTGCAGCTCGGCGCCACCTTCGTGGCACGCAGCTTCTCCGGCGACAAGACGCAGCTGGTGCCGCTGATCAAGGCGGCGCTGCAGCACGGCGGCGCAGCCCTCATCGACTGCATCTCGCCCTGCGTGCAGTTCAACAACCACGAAGGCAGCACGAAAAGCTTTGACTACGTGCGCGAGCACAACGAGGCGGTGAACCGGCTTGACGTCATCACCGGCCGCGACGAGATCACGGCTGAGTACGCCCCCGGCGAGGTGGAAGTGGTGGCGCAGCACGACGGCAGCCTGCTGCGCCTGCGCAAGCTCGCCGCCGACTACGACCCGCACGACCGCATCAGGGCGCTCACCTATCTGCAGGAGCGCAGCGCGGCGGGCGAGATCGTCACCGGCCTGCTCTACGTCGATCCCGAGCCGCAGGAGCTGCACGCGCATCTCGACACGGTCGCGATGCCGCTGAACGCGCTCGCCGAGGCGGAACTGTGTCCGGGTTCGGCGGCGCTGGCGAAGCTGAACGCGGCGCTGCGGTAAACGACACGCCGTTCTGTTGCTGTTTTATATCGGCGGCCGAAATTGCCGACCGTTCGCCGTCATTCTCGCGAAAGCGGGAATCCAGTCCCCGCGCGCGGAATTCCACGATGTTTGCCTGGATGCCCGCGCAGGCGCATAGGCGCCAAGGTAGCTTGCGTGTTGCTGCGTTGGGGCGATGCCAGCCTGTTGTTGCCAAACATCATCGATACGGGAGTGGCCAGGCCCCACCTTACCCCGGCCCTCTCCACCCCAGCGGGGCGGAGAGGGAGCGCATCAGGCGGCGTCAGCATAATGGGAGAGCCACCATGCTGGCACGGCTGACCGCCGTTTGCTTCTCCCTCTCGCCAGAATTTCCTTACGCCCGGGCTTGTCCCGGTCATCCGCGCCGGCGCGATGGTGTGGCGCGACGTCGCGGATGCCCAGCCTGCGCCGGGCATGACGGGTAAGTCGCCGGCATTCAAAGGATGGTTTTCGGTCCGACGCTGACGCTTTGATGTCCATCCGTGGCCACCACCTCGCTGCAGACCGGTTCGCGGTGGCGTCAGGAGCGTGGTACCGGTCTGGCCCGAGGCTTGTTCGCAATCAACGCAATCCGCCGCGCCAGCGTTTTGCTCACGCGCGTCTGCGCTATCACCCCTCCGCCATCGCAATGTAATTCACCCCGACATCCCGCCCGGTCCGCCACCCGCCGCGCAGCTTCTCCGGCAGCAGCCCGGCGATGTCCGCCAGCCGCAGCCCCGCCGCGCGCAGATAGGTGTCCAGTTCGGCCGGGGTGACGAAGCGGCGCCAGTCATGCGTGCCGGCGGGCAGCCAGCGCAGCACGTATTCCGCGCCCAGCTTCGCCGTCAGCAACGACCGCCCGGTGCGGTTGACCGTGGAGACGAACAGCAGGCCGCCCGGCTCCAGCAATCGCGCCAGGGTGCGCAGGAACGCCGCCGGGTCGGCGACGTGCTCCAGCACTTCCAGCGCCGTCACCGCCGGGAACCGTGCGCCCTCCGCCACCAGCGCCTCCGCCGTCGCCCCGCGGTAGGCGAGCGGCAGGCCCTGGCCCGCGGCATGCGCCTCGGCCGCCGCCAGTGCGGCGCCGGCGGCGTCGATGCCGAGTACCTGGTGGCCGCGCCGCGCCAGTGCCTCGGCGGCGAGGCCGGCGCCGCAGCCCACGTCCAGCAGCCGAACCGGGGCGGCGCCGAAGCGGGTGCCAAGCCGCTCCGCGATCCAGCCGATCCGTGCCGGGTTCATCTGGTGCAGCGGCAGCATCGGCCCCGCCGGGTCCCACCATTGCCCCGCCAGCGCGTCGAAGCGCGCCACCTCCGCCGGCACGATACTGCCCGCCTGCTCTGCCATGTTGCTGCCACCTCCGTGCGCCGTTATGTGTGCCGCCCCGACCCGCACCGCAACCGCGCACCGGAACACGCCGACCTATGCCTCGCATCGTCATGAAGTTCGGCGGTACCTCCGTCGCCGATCTCGATCGCATCCGCAACGTCGCCGCGCGCGTCAGGCGCGAGGTCGATGCCGGCAACGAGGTCGCGGTCGTCGTCTCGGCGATGGCCGGCGTTACCAACCAACTGGTCGCCTGGTGCCAGTCGCTGTCGCCACTGCACGATGCGCGCGAATACGATGCCGTGGTCGCCACCGGCGAGCAGGTCACCGCCGGCCTGACCGCGATCGCCTTGCAGGAGATCGGGGTGGAGGCGCGGTCCTGGCAGGGCTGGCAGATCCCGCTGCTGACCGACGGCGCGCACGGCAAGGCGCGCATCGACCGCATCGAAGGCGCCGAACTGATCCGCCGCATGCGGGCCGGCCAGGTGCCGGTGATCGCCGGTTTCCAGGGCATCGGCCCCGATCATCGCGTCACCACGCTCGGACGCGGCGGATCGGACACCTCGGCGGTGGCGCTGGCCGCGGCGCTGCAGGCGGACCGTTGCGACATCTATACCGACGTGGACGGCATCTATACGACCGACCCGCGCATCGTGGCGAAGGCGCGCAAGCTCGACAAGATCGCGTACGAGGAAATGCTGGAACTGGCGTCGGTCGGCGCGAAGGTATTGCAGACCCGCAGCGTCGAACTTGCCATGAAGGCGCGGGTGCGGGTGCAGGTGCTCAGCAGCTTCCAGGATGTGCCCGGAAGCCTTGTGGTGGATGAGGACGAAATCGTGGAAAAGGCAGTGGTCGCCGGCATCGCCTATTCGCGCGAGGAGGCGAAGGTCACCGTCCGCCGTGTACCCGACCGGCCCGGCGTCGCCGCCGCCGTGTTCGGCCCGCTGGCCGCCGCCGGCGTCAATGTCGATATGATCGTGCAGAATGTCGGCGCCGACGGCACCACCGACATGACGTTCACGCTGCCGCGCGCCGACCTGCCGCGGGCGCGCAAGGTACTGGACGAGAATCGATCCACTATCGGATTCTCCGAGATCCTTGCCGATCCCGATGTCGCCAAGATCAGCGTCGTCGGCGTCGGCATGCGCAGCCATGCCGGGGTCGCCAACACCATGTTCCGCACTCTTGCCGAGAAAGGCATCAACATCCAGGTGATTTCCACCAGCGAGATCAAGGTCAGCGTGCTGATCGGTGCCGAATACACCGAACTCGCGGTGCGCGCCCTGCACAGCGCCTACGGCCTCGATGCCGCCTGATCCCGTCATGTCGGACACGCGCATGGCGGATGCCCGCGCCGCGCTGGACCGGCTGTGGGCGCGCGGTGCCGCGTTCCTCGGCTGCCGCTACGCCATCATGGGCGGGGCGATGAGCTGGGTGTCGGAGCGGCATCTGGTCGCCGCGATCAGCAATGCCGGCGGCTTCGGCGTGATCGCCTGCGGCGCCATGAACCCCGACCAGCTCGCCGCCGAGATCGCCGCCACCCAGGCGCTGACCGACCGGCCGTTCGGCGTCAACCTGATCACCATGCATCCGCAGCTCGACGACCTGATCCGCGTCTGCGGCGAGGGGCGGATCGGCCATGTCGTGCTGGCGGGCGGCGTGCCTGCGGGCGCCGCCGTGCGCGCGGTGAAGGACGGCGGCGCGAAGCTCGTCTGCTTCGCCCCGGCGCTGGTGCTGGCGCGGCGCATGGTGCGGACCGGCGCCGACGCGCTGGTGATCGAGGGCAGCGAGGCCGGCGGCCATATCGGCCCGGTCTCGCTCGCCGTGCTGGCGCAGGAAATCCTGCCGCATGTGCGCGAAGTGCCGGTGTTCGTCGCCGGCGGCCTCGGGCGCGGCGAGGCGATCCTGGCGTATCTGGAGATGGGGGCCTCCGGCGCGCAGCTCGGCACGCGCTTCGCCGCGGCGGCCGAAAGCATCGCGCATGCCAACTTCAAGCAGGCGTTCATCCGCGCCGCCGCGCGCGACGCGCTGCCGTCGGTGCAGCTCGACGAACGCTTCCCGGTCATTCCCGTCCGCGGCCTGGTGAACGCCGGAACGAAGCGGTTCCTGGCGCACCAGGCGGAGACGCTGCGGCGCTTCCAGTCGGGCGAACTCACGCGCGAAGCGGCGCAGCTGGAGATCGAGCATTTCTGGGCCGGCGCCCTGCGCCGCGCGGTGATCGAAGGCGACATCGAGCACGGCAGCGTCATGGCCGGCCAGTCGGTCGGCATGGTGACCTCGGTGCAGCCCGCCGCTGCGATCATCGCCGAGCTGGTCGAACAGGCGGCAGGCGCGCTCGCCATCCGCGGCGGCTAGCGCCGTGTCCGCTCCGCGCCGCCTGCTGGCTCGGCTGCGGCACCTGATGGCGCACGGGGCGGCGCCGCTCGCGGACCTGACACAGCTGGTCGCGTCCGAGCTGGTGACGGAGGTCTGCTCGATCTACGCGCTGCGTCCCGGCGACATCCTGGAACTCGCAGCGACCGAGGGGTTGCGGCCGGAGGCGGTGGGGCGGACGCGGCTGCGCGTGGGCGAGGGGATCATCGGCCTGGTCGCCGCGACCGGCCAGGCGCTCAACCTGCCGGATGCGCAGAACCATCCCGCCTTCGCCTACCGGCCGGAGACCGGCGAGGAGAAATATGCCTCGCTGCTCGCCGTGCCGGTGCGCCGCGCCGGACGCACGCTCGGCGTGCTCGCGGTGCAGAACCGCGCGGTGCGCCGCTACGACGCCGACGAGGTCGAGGTGCTGGAAACGGTCGCCATGCTGCTCGCCGAGAAGCTGGCGACGGCGGGGTCGGCGGACAGCGCGGAGGAGGGGTTCAGCGCCTCGGTGTCGCGCCGCTTCGGCGGCAGCACGATCGTGCCCGGTATCGCCATCGGCCGGGTGGTGCGCCACGGCTTCGCCACGTCGCCGCGCCGCCTGCTGTCCGACGACCCGGCCCAGGAACAGACGCGGTTCCGTTCCGCGGTGGACGCGATGCAGCGCGGCCTCGACGAGCTGATCTCCGCGCGCCTGCCGGACGGCGAGGGGCCGCGCGAGGTGCTGGCGGCGTATCGGCTGGTCGCCGCCGATGCAGGCTGGCTCAAGCGCATCGAGGACGCGATCCGCGGCGGCCTGGCGGCGGAGGCGGCGGTGCATCGCGTCGGCGGCGAGCTGCGTGACCGCATGCGGCGTGTGGTCGATCCGTATCTGCGCGAGCGGCTCGCCGATATCGAGGACATGATCGGCCGGCTGCTGCGCGCGCTGGACGGCGCGGAGGATCCGCCGGCGCCGGTGCCGCCGGGGGCGATCCTGCTGGCGCGCCGGCTCGGTCCGGCGGAGCTGCTGGACTGGCATGCGCGTGGCATTGCCGGCGTGGTGATCGAGGACGGCAGCGCCACCGGCCACGCCGCGATCCTCGCCCGCGCCCTCGACCTGCCGGTGCTCGGCGGCGCGCGCGGCGTGCTGGAGGTGGCCGAGGCAGGGGAGGAGGCGCTGCTCGACGCCGACGAGGGCCTGTTCGTGCTGCGCCCCGAGCAGGAACTCTGCGCCGCCTACCAGCGCGAGCTGGCGACGCGGCGTGAGCGGCAGGCACGCTGGGCGGAATTGCGCGACCGCCCCTCGGCGACGGCGGACGGCACGCCGGTCACGCTGATGCTGAATGTCGGACTGCCGCTGGAGCTGGCGCAACTGGAACGAACCGGCGCGGCGGGGATCGGTCTGTTCCGCACCGAGATCGCCATGCTGGCGCGCGGCGCCGTTGCCGACGTGGCCGAGCAGACGGCCGTCTATGCCCGCGTGCTGGACGCGGCGGCGGGGCGGCCGGTGCTGTTCCGCACGCTGGACCTCGGCGGCGACAAGCTGCTGCCCGGCAGCGCGCCGCCGGAGGAAGAGAACCCCGCGATGGGCTGGCGCAGCCTGCGCGTGGCGCTCGACCGGCCGGCGGTGCTGCGGCGGCAGGCGCGGGCGCTGCTGCTGGCCGCCGAGGGCCGCCCGCTGTCGGTGATGTTCCCGATGGTGGCGACGGTCGCCGAGTTCTGCGCCGCCCGCGCTCTGGTGCTCGCCGAGGCCGCCCGCGTCCGCCCCGCCCCCGCGGCGCTGCGCGTCGGCACCATGCTGGAAGTGCCGGCGCTGCTGTGGCAGATCGACGAGCTATTAAAGGAAGTTGCATTTATTTCGGTTGGCACCAACGACCTGCTGCAGTTCGTATTCGCCGCCGACCGTGGCACGCCGGCGCTGGCGGGGCGGTACGACGTGCTGGCGCCGGGCATGCTGACCCTGCTCGACCGGCTCGCCGCCCGTGCCGCGGCGGCGGGCGTGCCGCTCTCGGTCTGCGGCGAGGCGGCGGGGCGGCCGCTGGAGGCGATGACGCTGGTCGGTCTCGGCATCACCACGCTCTCGATGGCCGCGGGCGCGCTGGCGCCGGTGAAGGAAGTGCTGGCGATGCTCGACCTGCCGGCATTCCGCGCCGTGTTGGCTGCCATCCGCCGCAGTGACGGCGCCGCCGCCTCGTTGCGCGAACCGATTGCCACCTGGGCGCGCGAGCACGGATTGCCGGTCTAGCCGCGATCCGTGGCTTTTCAATATATTCACTAAAGCCGAGACGAATTCCGCGCGCGAAGCCGATGGCTTTTTCTCGATCCTGCGATTACAAACTCTCGTGAGCACCGCTGCTGACCGGATGTGCGGCGGGGCGGTCACAGGGCAACAAAGATTTCAAGGTCGATACTGTCGTGCTGCAGGATCGGAAAGCGAGTCTTATCGAACAGCCGCCGGTGATGGCATCCTTTGGCGGCACCGCGACGTCCGCTTTGCGGGTCGGAGCGGACTTGCGGGCCGCGCGCGAGCGGCTCGGCTGGGCCCTGCCGGCGGTGGCGGCGCATCTGCGCATCCGGCGGCCCTATCTGGCGGCGCTGGAGGAGGGGCGGATCCGCGACCTGCCCGGCACGGCCTATGCCGTCGGGTTCCTGCGCACCTACGCGACCGCGCTCGGCCTCGACCCCGATGAGATGAGCCGCCGCTTTCGCGCCGAGGCGGCGGAAGCGAACCGCAAGACCGAGCTGAACTTCCCCGCCCCGGTGCCGGATCGCGGCGTGCCGGCGGGGGCGGTGGTGCTGGTCGGTGCGTTGCTGGCGATCGGCGCGTATGCCGGCTGGTATCGCCTGTCGGAGCGGATGCATCCGCTGGCCGAAGCGGTGCAGCCGGTGCCGGAGCGGCTGGCCGAGATGACCGACATGCCGGCGGTGCCGGCGCCGCAACCGCCGCCCTCCGTGCCGGCCCCGGCCCCGGCCGCCGCGGAGCCGGCGCCGCCGTTGCCCGCGGTGTCGCCGAGTTCGGCCGCCGCCGCGGTCGCCATCCCGGCGTTGGTCGCGCCGCCGCCCGCCCCGGCGCCGGCGCCCGCCGCCGCCGCGGCGCCGGACGAGCCGCCGCCCGCGCATCTGGTCGTGCATGCCAGGTCGGATTCCTGGATCCAGGTGCGTGACAAGGCTGGCCAGGTGCTGCTCAACCGCGTGCTGCGCGGCGGCGAGACCTGGGTGGTGCCGGACCGGCCGGCGCTGCTGCTGACCACCGGCAATGCCGGCGGCACCGAGCTGCTGGTCGATGGCGCGCCGACCGCCTCGCTCGGCAACGACGGCGCGGTGCGCCGCGACCTGCCGCTCGACACCGACGCCATCATGGCGGGCCGGCTCGCGCCGCTGCCGCATCACCCCTGACCAGGAGGGACGTGCGACCGCGTGGCGGCGGCGTTTTGCCCCGCCGGGTTTCGCCGTCGCGCCGCCGCCCCTAGATGAACGAGGCGGCAGCGGGCATGCTGCGTCCGCCGCCCCGTTGCGCGTCGTCACAGCCGGAGCCTGGACCATGAGCTATCGTCCGTACCAGCACATCGAGCGCCGCCGCGCGCGCCAGATCCGTGTCGGCCGCGTGCCGGTGGGCGGGGACGCCCCGATCCCGGTGCAGACCATGACCAACACGCCGACCACGGACGTGGCCGCGACGGTGGCGCAGATCAGGCGCGCCGAGCGCGCCGGCGTCGATATCGTCCGCGTCTCCTGCCCTGACCAGGAGAGCGCGCTGGCGCTGAAGCACATCGTCCGTCAGGTGGATGTGCCGATCGTCGCCGATATCCATTTCCACTACAGGCGCGCGATCGAGGCGGCCGAGAGCGGCGCCGCCTGCCTGCGCATCAACCCCGGCAACATCGGCAGCGCCGAGCGCGTGCGCGAGGTCGTCAAGGCGGCGCGCGACCACGGCTGTTCCATGCGCATCGGCGTCAACGCCGGCAGCCTGGAGAAGCACCTGCTGGAGAAATACGGCGAGCCGAATCCCGAGGCGCTGGTCGAATCCGCGCTGGAGCACGCGAAGATCCTGCAGGACCACGATTTCCATGAATTCAAGATCAGCGTGAAGGCGTCCGACGTGTTCCTCGCCGTCGCCGCCTACACGCAGCTTGCCGAGGTGTGCGACCATCCGCTGCATATCGGCATCACCGAGGCGGGCGGGCGCCGTACCGGCACGGTCAAGAGCGCGATCGGGCTGGGCAACCTGTTGTGGGCCGGCATCGGCGACACGATCCGCGTCTCGCTCTCCGACGAGCCGGAGGAGGAGGTGCGCGTCGGCTGGGAAATCCTGAAATCGCTGGGCATCCGCCATCGCGGCGTGCGCATCATCTCCTGCCCGTCCTGCGCGCGGCAGGGCTTCGACGTGATCCGTACGGTGGAGAAGCTGGAGGACAGGCTTGCGCATATCGAGACGCCGGTAACGCTGTCGATCATCGGCTGCGTGGTGAACGGGCCGGGCGAGGCGCTGATGACCGATCTCGGCGTGACCGGCGGCGGCGCCGGGCGCCACATGGTCTATGCCGCCGGCAAAACCGATCATACGGTCGGCGTCGAGGGCATGATCGACCACATCGTCGAACTGGTGGAGCGCAAGGCCGAGGCGATTCGCGCCGAGCAGGCGGGGGCGAAGGCGGCGGCGGAGTGAAGGGGCAGACATCGTGACCCCCCTGCAACCCGTCCGCGGCACGCGCGACCTGATCGGCGAGGACCAGCGCCGCCACGCCCATGTCATCGACACCGCGCGGCGCATCGCCGGTCGGTACGGCTTCGACGAATGGGCGACGCCGATCTTCGAAGACACCGCTGTGTTCGCCCGCTCGCTCGGCGACACATCCGACGTTGTCACCAAGGAGATGTACACGTTCACCGATCGCGGCGGCGATTCCATCACGCTGCGGCCAGAGGCGACCGCCGGCATCTGCCGCGCGCTGGTCAGCAACGGGCTGACCCAGTCGCTGCCGCAGAAAGTGTTCTACGCCGGGCCGATGTTCCGCTACGAGCGACCGCAGAAAGGCCGCTACCGGCAGTTTCACCAGATCGACGCAGAACTGATCGGCACCGCCGAGCCGCTGGCCGACGCGGAAGTCATCGCGATGGGCTGGGACATTCTGCAATCGCTCGGCTTCGATGCCGGCAACGTGGTGCTGGAGCTGAACACGCTCGGCGACCGCGACAGTCGCGACGCCTATCGCGCCGCGCTGGTCGCGCATTTCGCCGCGCATCGCGATGCGCTCAGCGAGGACAGCCGGGCGCGGCTCGATCGCAATCCGCTGCGCATCCTCGATAGCAAGGAGGCGCGGGATGCGCCGTTCATCGCCACCGCGCCCGTCATCTTCGACCATCTGACCGAAGCGGCGCAGGCATTCTACGAAACGCTCAAGTGCCGCCTGCATGATTTCGGCGTGCCGTTCCGCGAGAATCCCCGCATCGTGCGGGGCCTCGACTATTACAGCCACACCGCCTTCGAGTTCGTGACGACTGCGCTCGGCGCGCAGGGCACGGTGATGGCGGGCGGGCGCTATGACGGGCTGGTGGAGGAGATGGGCGGCCCGCCGACGCCGGCGGTCGGCTGGGCGGCGGGGGTGGAGCGGCTGGCGATGCTACTGGAGGGGGCGCCGCCCGCAGCGGCGCCGGTCGCGGTGATTCCGGTCGGTACGGCGGCGGAGGCGGCTGCGCTGAAGGTGCTGCAATCGCTGCGCCACGCCGGCATCCGTGCCGAGATGGCGTATCGCGGCAATCTCAAGCGCCGCATGGAGCAGGCGAACCGCCGCGGCGCGCGCGCCGCGGTGATTCTCGGCGAGGCGGAACTGGCGCGGGGGGTGGCGCAGGTGAAGAACCTCGCGACCGGCACGCAGACCGAACACGCGCTCGCGGATGTGGCACGGCATCTGGGATGAGGATGGTTTCGCATTTCGTAGGGTGGACAAGCGCAACGCCGTCCACCGACTTTGCCGCGCGTGAAGCGGCGGAAGGCGCTTCGCTTTTCCGCCCTGCGGGACGGGTATGACCCTCGACTCGAAGCTCGACCGCATCGTCGCGCGGGCCGACGAGTTGCGCGCCATGCTCAGCGAAGCCGTGTCGGGCGAGGCCTATGTGAAGGCGTCGAAGGAACTGGCCGAGTTGTCGCCAGTCGTAGAGCGCATCGACGAATTGCGCGCGGCCGAACGCGCGGCGGACGAGGCGGAGGCGATGCTGGCCGATCCCGAGATGCACGACCTCGCCGAGAGCGAACTGATGGAATTGCGCGCGCGCATCCCGGCGCTGACGCACGCGATCCGGGTTGCACTTCTGCCGCGCGACGAGGCGGATGCGCGATCGGCGATCCTGGAAATCCGCCCCGCCGCCGGCGGCGACGAGGCGGGGCTGTTCGCCGCCGAGCTGTTCGCCATGTACGAGAAATACGCCGCCCTGCGCGGCTGGCGATTCGAAGTGCTGGAGTACGACGACACCGGCCTGGGCGGCGTCAAGGGCGCGATCGCCGAGATCACCGGCCGGAACGTGTTCGCGCGCCTGAAATACGAATCCGGCGTGCATCGCGTGCAGCGCGTGCCGGCGACCGAAAGCCAGGGTCGCATCCACACCTCCACCGTCACCGTCGCGGTGCTGCCGGAAGCCGAGAACGTCGATGTCGCGATTGACGAAGGCGACCTGCGCATCGACGTCTATCGCGCCTCCGGCGCCGGTGGGCAGCATGTGAACAAGACGGAAAGTGCGGTGCGCATCACGCATCTTCCCTCCGGCATCGTGGTGGCGATGCAGGAGGAGAAGAGCCAGCACAAGAACCGTGCCAAGGCGATGAAGATTCTCCGTGCGCGCCTCTATGAGCTGCAGCGCGCGCAGGCGCACGCGGTGCGCGCGGCCGACCGGCGCGCGCAGGTCGGCACCGGCGACCGCAGCGAGCGCATCCGCACCTACAATTTCCCGCAGGGCCGCGTGACCGACCACCGCATCAACCTGACGCTGTACCGCATCGAACGGGTGATGCAGGGGGAACTGGACGACTTCATCGACGCGCTGACCGCCGAGGACCAGGCGGCGCGGCTGGCGGCGGAAGCGTAAGCAATCACGGCGTATCGCGGGGCGTCGGCGGCGTCCTGCCCTTATCGTGGGCGCGCTGCCAGCAACTCCGTGTGACGTCCGTGCGGGCGGCCATGGCTTCGCAGACCGGACATGACGACGCTGCCTGTCGGAGTGCGGTAATCCCTGAGCCGCCGCGTGGTTTTCTGGCTGGGTTTCACGCGGGCCGCAGCCAGTATTTGACCCAAATCAATGCCCTGGCCGCCCAGACTAGCGCATCAGGAAACGTTTATCCGAATATCTTCGGATATCGAGATAAATCGTAATGCGCCACGAATCAATAATCCTGATCGTCGATGACGATCCCGACATTCGGGAGGTGTTCGATGCGTTCCTGGAGCAGCGCGGCCACCGGCCGATCATCGCGCACGAGGCGGTGGGGGCCGCTGCGCTGCTTCGCGCGGCCCACCCGGATCTGATGATCGCCGACGTGGTCCTGGGTTCCGGCGGCGACGGCGAGGGCCTCGCTGACCTGGCGCAATCCTTGGGGGTCCGGGTGCTGCTGATCAGCGGCGAACCCGCGACGATCGCGCGATGGTCCGGGCAGCGCGGCCGGTTCCTGCAGAAGCCGTTCGGGCTTTCCGTGCTCGACGAGGCGGTCGAGACGCTGCTGGCGCAAACCGACCGGCCGCCGGCCACCGGCGGGTCCGCGAGCGCCCTGGAACCGGAGGAGAGCCGCGTGAGGGAGGCCGAAAAACGCATTGCGCGCCAGCGTGCCCTGATCGAACTGCTGGACAGCGGCGCGCTTCCCGGTCACGCCAAAGCGGCCAAGCTGCTGCTGGCGACGATGGAGATGAGCCGCAGGCTGGCCCGGGACGCGCTGCGGGCGCGGCGCGCGCAGGACTCCCCGCCGCCGCCCTAGTCGCGCGACGCTGGCCGGATCAGTCCTCCAGGAAGCCGCGCAGCGCGCGCGCCTGGACGCCGTGCTGCAGCTTCTTCAGCGCCTTCGCCTCGATCTGGCGGATGCGCTCGCGCGTCACGTTGAAGGTGCGGCCGAC
>JAJZVE010000787.1 GCA_021845835.1 Pseudomonadota bacterium
GCAGG
This sequence comes from Pseudomonadota bacterium, assembly GCA_021845835.1. Next base: position 6 of record JAJZVE010000787.1, read on the forward strand.
ACTTCCCGGCCTGCACGCTGCGTCCGACCTTGCGCGGCGTGAAGGCGACGAGCTGGCCGGCCATCGCCACGGCGACCGCCGTCATCCCGAGGGTCAGCGTTCCATCGCCGTTGTCGCGGTACCAGATGTTGTTGGGCACGTCGTAAAGCAGATCGTCGGGCAGGCTGCAGCCCCGTACGCTCGCCATTTCTATTGCTTCCCCTCGTTCGTGTCGGCATTGCGCAGCGGCCGGGCCGCACAGCAGAACGCGCCCAGCGCGGGATTTTCCAGCTTTCCGGCGACGAACAACAGCAGATGGTCGCGAACCATTTCCGCCATGCGCAGTCGCCGCGCCGCCTCGGCCGGACAGGCGCGCGCCATGTTGCACTGGTAGATCAATTCGCGGCAGGACTCGCGGCAGGCGTTGAGGCGGGGATCAAGGCGCGCGCTCTGCCGGTGCAGCGCGAGCAGCCGGAAGCCTTCGATGTCGGTATCCGTCGGATTTTCCCCGTTTGCCCGCAGCCAGCCGGCAATGGCGGCTTCGGCCGTCTCAAGCAGCATGGCAACGCGGCCGGGCACGTCGGCGGCCACGAATTCCGCATCCGGGGCCGCCTTGCACGACGATCCATCTCCAGTCTGTGGCGGCATGTCAGCCGAGTCCCCGCGCGCGCAAAAGATCCGACGCATCCGAGAAATTCTCGTGCACGCCGACACGCCGCGCCGAGAGGCCGAGCGCCATGCCGATCAGTTGCGTGAAATAGAGAATCTTCACGCGCGTCTTCCTGCCGAACATTTTTTCGGCACGGACCTGGTGCATCTCCAGCCCGGTGTGGCAGGTCGGGCATTCGGTCGCGATGACATCGGCGCCGCAGTCCTCGGCCGTGGTCAGCAGGTTCAGGACCAGCTTCGTCGAGGTATCGGAATCGGACAGCGTATGCGCCCCGCCGCAGCACGCCGTCTTGAGCGGATATTCCACGTTCTCCGCACCCGCCGCGGCCAGCAGGTCGTCCATGAAATGCGGCTTCGCGGTCGACTCCGAGCCTGGCCCCTGGTCCTTCTCGGGGAAGATATGGCGCGGACGGGTGTACATGCAGCCGTAATAGTTCGCCACCTTGAGTCCGGCGAGCGACTTGCGGACACGCTTGCGCAGCCCGTCCTCGCCGATCGCCTGCTTGATCCAGTCGAGCGCATGAATCGTCTCCACGCCGCCCGCGTGATAGGGCGTGTCGCCGGCCTTGCGCGACAGGCGATCCACCGTTTCGACCGAGGCGGGATCGTGCGCGAGGTCGTATTCCGCCTTCTTCAGGTTGTGGTAGCAGCCGTTGCACGGCGCCATCACCCGCGTATGCCCCATGCGCTGCGCAATCGCGAGATTGCGTGCCGACAGGTAGGTCTGCAGCTTCGGGTCGATATTCTTGACCTCCATCGCGCCGCAGCAGTTCCAGTCCTTGAGCGGATCGAGTTCCAGCCCCAGCGCGTTGGCGACGGCGCGTGTCGAACGGTCATAGGCATGGCCGGTGCCTTCCAGCGCGCAGCCGTGATAGTAGGCAACTCTGGTCGGCGGCTGCGTCATCGCTGCGATCCTTCCTGCGTCTCCAGCCCGAGCGCCGCGCGCTCAGCCCGTTGCTGTTCGGCGACATGCTCGGCGATGGCGGCGCGGGCGCGGCTCCAGCCGCGGGTGCGCGGGCGTATCAGCGTGGCCAGTCCCAGCTTGGCGAGCAAGGTCAACGGCATGCGCGCCACCAGTCCGCGCACCATCGCTTCCAGCCAGGGCTGCCGCAGTCCCTGGCCCGTGCGGGCAAAGAACCGGCGCAGCACGCGGCCGTCCTCGATCTTGCCGGTCGCGAAGACCTGGGCGGAAAACTCCTCGTCGAACAGCGTGGAGGGAGACGGCGGGGTGTGCCCTTTCAACTCCAGCCAATGCGCGGTCGCCTTCATCACGCCCTCGGGCACCACGTCGCGCGGACAGGCATAGGTGCACTTGTTGCAGGAGACGCATTGCCACAGGATGTCCTTGTCCCGCAGCAACTCGTCTTCCAGCCCCATGCGGATCAGATAGATCCAGTAGCGCGGATTGAAGCGTGGCTCGATCGCGTTGACCGTGCAGGCATTGGTGCAGGAGCCGCACTGCCAGCAGCGGTGGATGTATTCGCCGCCGGGCAGGGCGGCAATCTCGTCCTGCATGCCCTCGTTGTAGTCGGTGATGACGCGCGTGCCGATGAACGTGCTCCAGTCGCCGGAGACGTCCACCCCCTGCAGCAGCCGCTTGTCCTGGCGCTGCAGGTGTTCCGGGCGGATCAGGGATTTTTCGTGGATCGGCATGCTGTGCGTGCTCCTCAGGCCGCCGTGCGCCGCGCGTGGCGCAGCGCCGCCGCGTCGAGACCGAGCAGGCGGCGCGTATGTGCCATCGGGTCGGGCGGCGCGCCAAACTGGGTCTTCAGATACGCGCCACCGCACCGGTCGATATAGCCGGCGTAAACATGCGCGCAGAGCAGGCCGGTCAGCAGCGTCAGGTCGCGGAACGCGCCATTGGCGCGCAGGAAGCCCCCAAGCTCCTCATACAGGGCCATGAACGTCGCGGAGCCGTCGGCGACCGGCGGGCCATCGGGGAAGTCGTCGGCCTCGTGCCAGATTTCGCGCAGCACGCCGGTGCCGGTTGCCGCGTCCCACAGCCAGCGCGTCATCAGCGGCACGTCATCCGGCGCGGTGAAATGCAGCGCTTCGGCGGCGAGGTCGCGCGCCCAGCGATGCGAGCCCTCGGCAGCGAAGGCCCCGACAAAGGCGCCCATTCGCGCGTCAAGGCTGGCGGCATCGTTCGGTCCGGACAGCAGGCGGGTCAGCCGCGCGCGCAGCACGGGGTACCCGTGCGCGGCAATCCAGCCGCCCGCACGCCGCCGTGCCGGTGCGATGAAGCCGCAGAGTTCGACGAAGCCCGTTTCGTCGAGGCCTGCCACGCGCCCGCCGCCAAGCTGTTCCGAAAACAGCGTCGCCTTCAAGGACAGCAGCCTGACACAGGCGCCCACGCCGCCCGACGGCTCCGCATCCGCGGCGAGGCGGTCCCACGCCGCGCGCAGCGCGGGCCCGCTCAGGTCGAGAACAACCGGCGCGGCGCACAGCTCCATCATTCCGCCGCCTGCCGGACGGCGTCCTGAGCCGCGGCGAGGGCGGCCATGGCGGCCGACTGGCCCTGTGCGATGGAATCGTCGATCGTTTCCGGCCCCGCC
>JAJZVE010000788.1 GCA_021845835.1 Pseudomonadota bacterium
GTTGTCGATGGCGGCGAAGTTGCGGGCCAGTTCCAGACACATGCGCTGGCGCTGCGTCATCTCGGTCGGCTGCTCGGTGCGCGTCAGCCCGTCGAAGAACCACGACACCGGCACGCCGAGCACCTGTGCGATCTCGTACAGCCGTCCGGCCGAGATGCGATTGAGGCCGCGCTCGTACTTGTGCGCCTGCTGGTAGGTGACGCCGATCATCTGGGCCAGTTGCTGCTGCGACAGGCCGAGCATGATCCGCCGCTCGCGGATGCGCGCGCCGACATGGTGGTCGGCGGCGTTGGCGCGCGGCAAGGGTTTCAATGCGATATCCGGCTCGTCCGCGAGTTCCGACGAGAGAACGTGGGCAACGGACGGCTCGGGCGCGGCGACCCCGGGCGCGGCACTGTGATCGCTCGTCTCGGGCATTGTTGGTCCCTCCTTCGCCCATAGGCAGTGCCACAGGCAAAGCGTCAGGGATACTCAAAGATTCCCGCCTCGCGCGAATGCTACTTTGAGACTTGACGTGACGGTGTCTTTGCCGCGCCCGCGCCGCTTGCTACGGACCCGTTTCAGTCTCACTCCGTGTGCTTCAGCCCTTACTTCCATCGTTTGGGGACTTTACTTGTATGGAGGGTGTTTTTGTTTCGTTGGCGGCGGGGGTGGCGGTGCGCGCCAGTTGTCCCCGCAGGAACTCGACTTCGGCTCGCAGCGCCTTCACCTCATCCTGCAGGCCCGACCCGGGCGTCCCGCGCGCCTCATTCGTTTCGCTCTCGCGGTAGCTGAAGGGTGAAAACAAATTCATGGCGCGCTCCATCATGGCGATGTTCTGGCGCCCGACTTCTTCTATGTTGCCGAATGGAAAGAAGTTCCCCATCGTCTGCTGCATCGCCACCCGCATCTGTTCCTGCTGGCGCGCGAAGCTGGCCATCGCCTCCTCCAGGTAACGCGGCACCAGTGTTTGCATCTGGTCGCCGTAGAAGCCGATCAACTGGCGCAGGAAGCCGGTCGGCAGCATGGCGCGGCCCTTGCTCTCCTCCTCGACAATGATCTGGGTGAGCACGCTGCGGGTGATGTCCTCGCCGGTCTTGGCGTCATAGACCACGAAGTCACGCCCGATCCGGACCATTTCCGCCAGCGTATCCAGCGTGATGTAGCTGGAGCTTTCGGTGTTATAGAGGCGCCGATTGGCGTATTTCTTGACCACCACGGGAGCCTGCTCGCCCGGCTTGGCGTCCGGCGGCCGGGGGGGGTCGTTCTGCAGCGGTTGCGACATGTCTGCCCTCGCGCGATCAGCATCGCGACGGTAGCATGCCGCGCTGCAATAACCAAAGCAGTGCCATGCCGCGCCGGTTGCGATGCCGTGTTTTCCCGGCGCTCGGAAGCCTCTAGAACGGCGGCGGTCAGGAGGGTGGATGACGGATGGACGATGGCGATCCCCGCCGCCGCCCTCCGGACGAGTCGGCGGCGGACCTGCAGGCGCTGGCGCGCGACTGGATCACGCTGTGGCAGAGCGAACTGGCCGCGGCGGCGGTCGATCGCGAGCTGCAGGAGGGCTGGCAGACGCTGGCGGCGCTGTGGGCCGGGGCGGCGACCGCGCTGGTGCAATCCTGGCCGCGGGGCGGCGCTGATGCCTCGGCCGGCGGCGTCGGGGCCGGGGCCGCTGCTGCGCCGCGGGCCGCGCCCGCTGCTGCTGCACCTGACCCTCGCGATGCTGAGATCGAGCGGCTCCGTCGCCGCATCGATGCCCTGGAACGCCGCCTCGCCGCGCTCGACGGCGGCGAGGCAGGGCCATAGCGCGGCCGACTTCGCTGCTGCCGTGCAGGAGGAGGCGCTGCGGCAGGACCGCGCGCTGATCGCCGGCATCGCCGCCTATCGCCGCCACCCGTTCCGCCGCGACCTGCCCGACCCGCCTGTGCTGTGGGCAGAGGGCGAGACGCGGCTGCTGGACTACGGCGGCACCGGCCACACCGTGCTGTTCGTGCCGAGCCTGGTCAATCGCGCCTATGTGCTGGACCTGGCGCCCGGGCATTCCATGCTGCGCTGGCTTGCCGGCCAGGGCGTGCGCCCGCTGCTGCTCGACTGGGGTTGGCCGGGCGAGACGGAGCGGCGCTTCACGCTCACCGACTACATCGCCGGGCGGCTGGAGCGGGCGCTGGCGGCGGCCGGCGGGCCGGTCGTGCTGGCCGGCTACTGCATGGGCGGGCTGCTGACGCTCGCCGCGGCGCAGCGGCGGCCCGACCTCGTGTCGGCGCTGGCGCTGCTGGCGACGCCGTGGGACTTCCACGCGCCCGACCCGGCGTCGTCCGCGGTGCTCGCCCGCCTGCGCCCCGCGCTGGAGCCGGCGATGGCGCTGGCCGAGACGCTGCCGGTCGATGCGCTGCAATTCATGTTCACGCTGCTCGATCCGTTCGGCGTCGCCGCCAAGTATCGCAGCTTCGCGAACCTCGACCCCGACAGCCCGCGGGCGCGGCTGTTCGTGGCGCTGGAGGACTGGTTGAACGACGGCGTCCCCCTCGCCGCCCCGGTCGCGCGCGAGTGCCTCGACGCCTGGTACGGCCGCAACGCGCCGGCGCGCGGCGAATGGCGTGTCGCCGGGCTGCCGGTCGATCCCGCGGCGCTGCGCCTGCCCACGTTCGTCGCGGTGCCCGCCCGCGACCGCATCGTGCCGCCGGAAAGCGCCCGCCCGCTCGCCGCCGCCATCCCGGGCGCCGTGCTGCTGGAACCGGGGGCCGGGCATATCGGCATGGCAGCCGGCTCGACCGCGGAGCGGGTGCTGTGGCGGCCGTTGCAGGAATGGGTGACGGGCCTGCCGGGCGACGGGCGGCCGGCCCGCGGCTGACGCAGCGGCGGCCGGCGCCGCGCTTCACGCAGCGGTGGCGCCGTCCTCCGGCAGATCGACGGCGTTCGCCGCCGCCGCCGTGCGAACCCGGTGGGAAGGCAGCACGATGGTCGCCAGCGTCTCCCACCGCGTGTCGCCCGGCAGAGTCATGCGGCCGTCCTGTCCCTCCAGCAGGGCGCGCAGCAGGGGCAGGCCGGCTTCCTCCAGCCCGGCGGCGTCGTCCAGATCGCCGGCCGCGGCCGCGCGGCGCAGCACGATCTCGGCCGTCCCGTCCGGCAGGCGCCGGGCGGCGACCTTGACACGGCCGCCGACCGGGCAGCCGCGCACGGCGTTGCCGACCAGCCTCGCCAGCGCCAGACCGAACCCGACGCGATCGA
>JAJZVE010000789.1 GCA_021845835.1 Pseudomonadota bacterium
CGGAGCCGGAGACGCGGACCCTGCTGGCGCGGCTGGCGCGGGACGCGCGGGTGCGGGTGCTGCCGCTGCCCGGCCCGTTCAACTATGCCCGCCTCAACAATGCCGCCGCGGCGGCGGCGCGCGGCGAGGTGCTGGTGCTGCTCAATAACGACGTGGACGTGATCGGCCGCGACTGGCTCGCCGAGCTGGTCGCCCACGCCGTCCGGCCGGAGGTCGGCGCAGTCGGCGCGCGGCTGCTGTTCGGCGACGGGCGGCTGCAGCATGGCGGCGTCGCGCTCGGCGTCAGCGGCGTGGCCGGGCACCTGGAACTGCTCACTCCGCGCGATGCCCCCGGCCATGACGGGCGGCTGGCGCTGCTGCGCGACGTCTCGGCGGTGACCGGCGCCTGCCTGGCGCTGCGGCGCGACGTGTTCGCGACGGTCGGCGGGCTGGACGCGGCCAACCTGGCGGTCGCCTATAACGACGTGGATCTGTGCCTGCGCATCCGCGAGCGCGGCTGGCGCGTGGTCTGGACCCCCTTCGCGGAGCTTTATCACCTGGAGAGCGCCTCCCGCCCCTCCGACCTCGCGCCGGCGCAGCGGGAGCGCTACCGGCAGGAAGTCGGCTACATGCAGCGGCGCTGGGGGGCGGTGCTGCAGGCGGACCCGTTCTACGGCTCGCCGTTCTCGTTGCGCGACGGCCACTGGTTCCTGACCGCACCGCGCCGCCGTCCGCCCTGGCGGGTCGCGTCGGCGCCAACGCCGGCACTGTCAGGGGCGCCGGCGCTGGCGCGCTCGTGACACGCCGCGCCGCACCCGCAGCCGGCGGTTGACGCGACCTCGGTCGGCTCGTCACGATGCCGGCTTCGCCTGCCGGAGCCGCCCTCGCCTTGGAACTCGTCCGCGAACTGCCGCTTGACCAGGTGCTGCTGGGCGACGCCGTGCGCGTCATGCGCATGCTGCCGTCCGCCTCCGTCCATTGCGTGTTCGCCGACCCGCCTTACAACCTCCAGTTGCGCGGCGAGCTGCGCCGGCCGGACGACAGTCTGGTCGATGGCGTGGACGAGGACTGGGACCGCTTCACCGACTTCGCCGCCTATGACGCCTTCACCCGCGAATGGCTCGCGGAGTGCCGGCGGCTGCTGCGCAAGGACGGCACCCTCTGGGTCATCGGCAGCTACCACAACATCTTCCGCATCGGCGCCATCCTGCAGGAATTCGGCTTCTGGGTGCTGAACGACATCATCTGGCGCAAGGCCAACCCGATGCCAAACTTCCGCGGGCGGCGCTTCACCAATGCCCATGAGACGCTGATCTGGGCGGCGCGCGGGCGCGATTCGCGGCACCGTTTCAACTACCAGGCGATGAAGGCGCTGAACGACGACGTGCAGATGCGCAGCGACTGGTTCCTGCCGCTCTGCACCGGGGCGGAGCGGCTGCGCAACGCGCACGGGCTGAAGCTGCACCCGACGCAGAAGCCGGAGGCGCTGCTGCATCGCGTGCTGCTGGCGAGCACGGCGCCAGGCGACATCGTGCTCGATCCGTTCCTCGGCACCGGCACCAGCGCCGCCGTCGCCCGCCGGCTGCACCGGCATTATATCGGCATCGAGCGGCATCCGGCCTATGTCGAGGCGGCACTCGGCCGGCTGCGCCGCGTCCGTCCGACGGCGCCGGACGCGCTGGCAACCACGCCCGGCCGGCGGGAAACGCCGCGCGTGCCGTTCGGCTCGCTGGTCGAGCGCGGTCTGCTGCCGCCTGGCACGCTGCTTTGCGACCGCACGCGGCGGGTGCAGGCGGTGGTGGTGGCGGACGGCAGCATCCGCACCGGCGAGTTGCAGGGTTCCATCCACAAGGTCGGCGCCGAAGTGCAGCACGCGCCGTCCTGCAATGGCTGGATGTTCTGGCATTTCGAACGGGACGGCGTGCTGGTCGCGATCGATGCGCTGCGGGCGACGCTGTCCGGCGCCTCGGCCTGAGGCGGCGGCGCTCTACCGTTCACGTCAGCGCGATTGACCGCAACCGGGGCCTGCGATACCGAACCTGACGTAATGATACCGCCGCCGTCCCGAACCCGCCCGGCACGATCATGAACGTCTGGCCTGCACGCGACAAGGCCGCGGTCTCCGCGGTTTCGGCGGCGGACACCGGCGGCGGCGGGCCGGACTGGCTCGGCATCACCGATCCCGCGTTCGATGCGCTGTTCTGGCGGCCGGAACGGATGGCAGCGCGCAGCACCTGGTGGGCGCATGTACCGTTCGCCCACTGGCTGATCACCGCCGCGCGGCCGGCGCGGCTGGTCGAGCTGGGCACGCATGCGGGCGTTTCCTACAGCGCCTTCTGCTCCAGCGTGCTGCGCGGCAGCCTGGGCACGCGCTGCACGGCGATCGGCATGTGGGCGGGCGACGCCGGCGGCAGCACTGGCGATGACGCCTACGAGGACTTCCGCCGCTTCCACGATGCGCGCTTCGCCGGCTTCTCGACGCTGCTGCGCGGCGCGGCCACCGCCGGGCTGCGCAGCATCGCGGACTGCGAAGTGGACCTGCTGCACATCGACGGCCTGCACCTCTGCGCGGCGGTGCAGGACGACGTCGCGAGCTGGCTGTCGAAGGCGAGTCGCCGCGGCATCGTGTTGCTGCATGGCACGGAGGCGCGCGAAGGCCGCATCGGCAGCGGGCGCATCTGGGCGGAATTGCGCGAGCGCTACCCTTCGTTTGCCTTCCCGCACGGCGACGGCCTCGGCGTGCTGGCCGTCGGTGCCGATGCGCCCGAGGCGGTGCGGCGGCTCTGCGACATGGAGGGAGGCCCGCTGGCGTTCCGGGTTCGCGAGCGCGCGGCCCGCCTGGGCGAATGGACGCTGGTGGAGCACCGGCGGGCCGCAACCGTGCGGACAGCAGCCGAACACGCCGCGGCGCCATCGCGGCCCGCATCGGACCCGCGGCTGCTTGCGGAACTGGAGCAGTTGCGGCGCGAGCGGACCATCCTGCTGCAGTCGCTGACGTGGCGTGCGGCAACCGGGCTGCGCGCGCTGGCTGGCGGCCTGCCGGGGAAGCTGCGCCGTCCGATCCGGCGTGCTGCCGGCCATGCCTGGCGCCTGGCGCGGCTGCCGCTGCTGCGCCAGCGGCCGTTCTCCCGCCTGGTGCGGCAGATTGCCCGGTCCGGACTGTTCGATGCCGATTGGTACTTGCGGACATATCCCGACGTCGCCGCGCGCGGTGTCGATCC
>JAJZVE010000790.1 GCA_021845835.1 Pseudomonadota bacterium
CTCTCCCCGCGCCGGATGGAGGGCTGGTCATCGTCGTTCTGGTCAGTATCGGCGATCAGGGCGCTATGCTCACCATCGCCGTCACGCCAGACACGCCCGACTGAAAACGCGATTCGGCAACGGGCTGTTAGGGCGTTTCAACGGACCACACGTCACAGTTCTCCGCTTAAGATAGACTCATTGAACGATGAGGCCCTATGGGGCATCATCCAGCGGATATCAGGGGCCCAGGAAAAGGAGAGGCTAGGCCTGCTCGAACAACTGCGATCCATCGATCCCTTGTGTCGCCCACTGTATGCTGCCTTTCTTGCGGACGCAGTTAAGCGGGCGGAATCTCCGCGACACTGGGATCGCGATGCCTTGATCAAAGATGTCATTGAACGTGATCAGAAAGAATTTTGGATACCAGCGGGCGTTACGGAAGCTGACCGATCTTGGCTGTGTCTAGCGACAATGACAGGGGGAGCTTTCGGGGCTTGGCTGGAGGAATTAGCTCTGGCCTCGCCTCACTTCCCTGCGCGACTACCAACCATTAACGATTTGGAACTCGATCGTCGCTACCGGGTCATGGCTGGCCTTGAGCCAATGGCTGTTGACACGATATATCGTCCATTACAGCCGGATATTGTGGGAGAATTCTTTGTCCTGAAACATCTTACCCAGGGCCAGCGAGCAGTGTGGTCCAAGGATATTTCCCTATGGCTCAAAGTAGCTTGGGAAAAGAGACCATCACATATGGCTGTGTTTCTCAGCCGTCTTGGAACAGATTTTATCGATTGTGGAAACAAATTTGATAACTCAGACCCGCTTCCTTACTTTTTTGCGGCGCCTGCAAGCAACAAAATAGACGTGAAATTTTCGTGGGGCGGCATGATGTTAGATCTAATAAATTACTTTCTTGAGCACAGCACCCCCGCAAAAGTAATCTCCCTCTGCGGCGAGGTGCTCGATCACTTCGAGGACGCCTCCGATCCTGTATTCGGCCGTTTTGTCACCTCAGCGCTTCTCGGCAAGATGGGCGCTCTCGCGAAACTCGGCCGCCACGATGAGGTGGTCGCGGCCTGCGACGTCCTTCTTGCCCGCTCCAATGCCGCCCTCGAACCGTATGTCAACAAAATAGAAAAAATTGGTGCGGCGCTCCTTCTCAAGGCGAACGCCCTTGGCAGGGTCGACCGCCTTGAAGAGGCGATCACGGCCTTTGACGCCGCCCTTGTTAGCCTCGATAGTGCCTCCGATGCCATCCCTGACGCCGTCCGTGCCGATTTCGATAGCGACTTCGAACTGAGGGTCCGCAGTGTCGTTATTCAGGCGATTATTGGCAAAGCCCTTTTTCTCAGGAACCTCGGTCGCACCGCAGAGGCGAAGACGACCATCAAGAGCGCAGAAAGGACCCTAGAAAATATACCAGCCGGCGAGGATGCAGCCCGATGGAAGGCAATGATTACTAACGTCCAGTCGCTCCTCCACTGAAATGCACAACCCGTTTATCGGTCTCACTCACGGTTGTTATCGATCCCGGCTCCGGTCGTTGTGAGCGGGGGTCGAATCCGGCGCAATTTCGGCGCAATTCGACCGCGACATCACTTCGCGGACAGCCAAGCAACTAGACCAATGACTGCTTTCGAGCGGTGCGATCACCCCCCCCCAGACGATCGCCATGGGCGCGGTACTGCCGGCGGAGCAGCGCGACGAATGTCGGCCTTCGGGAATTGATCGATAGCCACCCACTGACTGACCTGGGTCGCAGGCGGACCCTTGTTTTCTCACGACGGTCTTGGGCGTGCTCCGGTCCTGTTGCCGCAGAACGCCTTGTATGGAAACTCGGCGCGCCGCTGATTGCCGTTGCCGCCGGGTCGGTTGGGCGGATGCTCTCCGCCGAAGCCTGAAAAGACGCGCACCTTTGTCCGCGCACGGAGGTCGCCGCCGAAGCTCAGTCCCGCGCGCTGGTGGTTCAGTCGGCCGCCTCCGCTGCCGTCCGGCGACCGCGCTTCGCCGGCGCTGACGCCTTTGCGGCCTTCGGCCTTGCTACCGGCTTGTGGCCGAGCCCGATCTTCTTCGCCAGCGTTGACCGTCGCGCCGCATACTCCGGCGCCACCATCGGATAGCTCGCCGGCAAGTTCCACTTCGCCCGGTACTGCTCGGGCGTCATCCGGTAGGTGGTCATCAGATGCCGCTTGAGCATCTTCAGCTTCTTGCCGTCCTCCAGGCAGACGATGTGGTCGGGAAACACCGACCGCTTCACCGGCAGCGCCGGCTCCGGCCGCACCTCCTCCACCGGCTGCTGCCCGGCGCCGGCGAGCGCGCCGTGGACGGCACCGATCAGCTGCAGCAGGGCTTCCGGCGTGACCTGGTTGTGGGCGGCATGGGCCGCGACGATCCGCGCGGTCAGTTTCAGCAACGTGGGCGGCGCGACGCTCTCGCTCATGGGGACCCGTGCGGGCGATCGGTCGCGGCCGGACATCGCCCGTAACGTCCGGCCGGTCGCCGGCGGGCGCGCCGGCCTGGACTGGCTTGTGCCGTGAAATTCCCGCAACGACAAGCAATACGCGATGGGAGCAACACTCTGTCACCGCCATCGAGACCCGATTGTTCTCGATGGCCCAGACGGCCGCCCCGCGCTCGACCTGCCGGGCCTCATCGTCGCCCGCCGACTGCTCGCCGAGGGGGCCGGTCCAGCCCGGTCGATCGCCTCGCACACCACCACGTCGAAGCGCCGCGCATCGGCCGCCGCGAGCAGCCGCTGGGAGCCGGGACGCCGGCGGCGGCTGGCGCCGCTGATGGCCACGTCGTCGCAGGTGCCGGTCAGCATCCAGCCCTGCCGCTCGACGTAGCGGCGGCCAATCTCGATCTGGTCGGCGGTCGACGCCTCGCGCTGCTTGTCGCGGATGGAGCGGGCGTAGATGACGGCGCGCATGAGGTGCTCCAGCTGCCGCCGTCAGGCGGCCGCGCGTGACTCGATCGTGTCAGACTCCGCGTCGGCGGCTTCGTCGTCCAGGTGGTGTTGGCGCAGCGCGTCGAGCGCTTCGAGGTACCGCCGGTGGGCACTGAGCATGCCGGCCTGATTGTAGTGCATCTCGCTGGTGCGCAGGGTGGCGTGTCCGAGGAGGGCGGCGATGATCTGCACATGCTCGGGCTGTTCCTCGGCGATGAAGGTGGCCGCGGAATCCCGGAATCGATGCGGTGTCAGCCGTTCGCCGA
>JAJZVE010000791.1 GCA_021845835.1 Pseudomonadota bacterium
CCGATCCGTCCCGGCGTGCTGACTGCCGCAACATGTAGCCAAGGCTATATCGCGTTCAATGGGCAGGTCTGCGATGCGTCGGTTACATCTCGGACAAAGGGCCATGATTTCGCGCCAACGGTCCTTCCTGCTACAGGACGCGGCGGCGGGCCGGGTCCGGAGGGAGCCGGACCGCGCAGGAGGAGAAGACAGGGTGACGCAAGCCTTGGCCGCCGCGCGGCCGATCGCGCCGGTGGAAATGCCCGCGGAGCCGACCCAGGCGCTGCGCTTCGGCAAGGCGCGCACGGCGCGCTCGGCCGCGCTGCTGGAGGACTATGTCGAGCTGATCGCCGACCTGCTGGCAGCCCACGGCGAGGCGCGGGCGACCGAGGTGGCGAAGCGGCTCGGCGTCACGCATCCGACCGCGGTCAAGAGCATCGCGCGGCTGAAGCGCGAGGGCCTGGTCACGTCACGGCCGTATCGCGGCATCTTCCTGACCGAGGCCGGCCGCGACCTCGCCGCGCGCGTGCGGGCGCGGCACCGGCTGATGGTGGCGCTGCTGCTGGCGGTCGGCGTGCCGGCGGAGGCGGCGGAGGCCGATGCCGAGGGCATGGAACATCATGCCTCGGAAGCGACGCTGGAGGCGTTCGCCAGGTTCCTCGACCGGGGCGACGCTCAGCCCGCGCGCAGCAGCCGCGCCGCCGCGGGTGCGAAATAGGTCAGCACGCCGGCGGCGCCGGCGCGCTTGAAGGCGAGCAGGCTCTCCAGCATCGCCGTGTCGTGATCGAGCCAGCCGTGGCCGGCCGCGGCCATGATCATCGCGTATTCGCCCGACACCTGATAGGCGAAGGTCGGCACGCCGAACCGCTCATGCACGCGGCGGACGATGTCCAGATACGGCAGGCCGGGCTTGACCATCACCATGTCCGCGCCTTCGTCGAGGTCCATCGCCACTTCGCGCAGCGCCTCGTCGGAATTGGCCGGGTCCATCTGGTAGGTGCGCTTGTCGCCCTTCAGCGCGCCGCCCGAGCCGACCGCCTCGCGGAACGGGCCGTAGAAGGCGGAGGCGTATTTGGCCGCATAGGACATGATGCGGGTATGGACCATGCCGGCGCCGTCGAGGGCGGCGCGGATCGCGGCGACGCGGCCGTCCATCATGTCGGACGGCGCGATCACGTCGATGCCGGCCTCCGCCTGGATCACCGCCTGCCGGGTCAGCACGCCGAGGGTTTCGTCGTTGGCGACGTAGCCGTGGCGGATTACCCCGTCATGGCCGTGGTCGGTGTAGGGATCGAGCGCCACGTCGCCGACCAGACCGGTCGCGGGGAACTCGCGCTTGAGCAGGCGGGCGGCCGAGCACATCAGGTTGTCCGGGTTGCCGGATTCCGTGCCTTCGGCGTCCTTCAGCCGGGCGGGGGTGGCGGGGAACAGGGCGATCGCCGGGATGCCGAGATCGACCGCCGGCGCGACATGGGCGGCGAGCCGGTCGAGCGTGACGCGCTGCACGCCGGGCATGGAGGGCACGTCCTCGGTGGAGGCGCGGCCTTCCATGACGAAGATCGGCCAGATCAGGTCATCGACCGAGAGCCGGTGCTCGGCCACCAGCCGGCGCGTCCAGGCGTCGTGACGGTTGCGGCGGGGGCGGGTGACGGGGAAACGGCCGTGCGACATGGGCAGGCTCCGGGGCGGAAGACGGGGAGGGCTTAGTCCTGCGCGGCGACGATGCCAAGACATCGGCGCAACGCTCCGCCATTTCCGCGCAAGCTCCGCCCGTGTTACAGCAGCCGCCCCGCTGCCCATGGATGCCGCCATGAACGAATCCTCGCCCGCCGCCAGCCTCGCCCGTTTCTTCTCGGCTCCGCTGGCCGAAACCGATCCCGAACTCGCCGCCGCCATCGGCCGCGAACTGGTGCGCCAGCAGGACGGCATCGAGCTGATCGCCAGCGAGAACATCGTCTCCGCCGCCGTGCTGGAGGCGCAGGGATCGGTGCTGACCAACAAGTATGCCGAGGGCTATCCGGGCCGGCGCTACTACGGCGGCTGCGTCGAGGTCGATGTGGCCGAGCAGCTCGCCATCGACCGGGCGAAACGGCTGTTCGACTGCGGCTTCGCCAACGTGCAGCCGCATTCCGGCGCGCAGGCCAACCAGACCGTCTTCCTTGCGCTGCTCAACCCGGGCGACACCATCCTGGGAATGAGCCTCGCGGCCGGCGGGCACCTGACGCACGGGGCGGCGCCCAACCTGTCCGGCAAGTGGTTCCACGCCGTCCAGTACGGTGTGCGGCGCGAGGACGGCATCCTCGATTACGAGGAGCTGGAGCGGCTGGCGCGCGCGCACACGCCGAAGCTGATCATCGCCGGCGGCTCGGCCTATCCGCGCGAGATCGATTTTGCCCGCATTCGCCGGGTTGCCGACGAGGTCGGCGCGTATTTCATGGTCGACATGGCGCATTTTGCCGGGCTGGTGGCGGCCGGCCTGTTTCCCAGCCCACTGCCGCACGCGCATGTCTGCACCACGACGACGCACAAGACGCTGCGCGGCCCGCGCGGCGGCATGGTGGTCGGCAACGATCCGGAGATCGGCAAGAAGATCAATTCCGCCCTGTTCCCCGGCCTGCAGGGCGGCCCGCTGATGCACGTCATCGCCGCCAAGGCCGCGGCGTTCGGCGAGGCGCTGAAGCCCGGGTTCCGCGCCTACCAGCGCGCGGTGGCGGAGAATGCGCGGGCGCTGGCGGCGACGCTGGTCGAGCAGGGGCTGGCGATCGTCACCGGCGGCACCGACAGCCACCTGATGCTGGTCGATCTGCGTCCCAAGCACGTCACCGGCAAGGCGGCCGAGGCGAGCCTGGAGCGGGCGCACATGACGGCGAACAAGAACGCGATCCCGTTCGACCCGGAGAAGCCGACCATCACCTCCGGCATCCGCCTCGGCACGCCGGCGGGCACGACGCGCGGTTTCGGGGTGGCCGAGTTCCAGGAGATCGGCCGCATGATCGGCGAGGTGCTGGACGGTCTGTCGCGCTCCAACGACGGCAGCAATGCGGCGGTGGAGGCGGCGGTGGGCAAGCGCGTGCTGGACCTGTGCGCGCGGTTCCCGATTTATGGGGGGCGACCCTAGCGGCGTGCCATGCACTGCCCGTTCTGCGGCCATGACGATACCCAGGTGAAGGACAGCCGTCCGACCGAGGACGGCGCCGCGATCCGCCGGCGGC
>JAJZVE010000792.1 GCA_021845835.1 Pseudomonadota bacterium
CGCCAACTACGCGCTGATCCGCGCGCTGCGGATTCCGCCGATCATCGCCACGCTGTCGGCAAGTTTCGTGATCCAGTCGGTCGATATCAGCTACGGGCGCGGCCTGCAGATCAAGCCGCCGCCCGGTTTCGCCGACTTCACCAACATCCAGGTTCTCGGCGTGCCGCTGCTGGCGCTGCTGACCGTGCTGTTCACCATCGGCGCCAACCTGATGCTGCACCGCATGATCTACGGGCGCGCCGTCTCCGCCATCGGGCAGAATATCCGCGCCGCCGCCCTGGCCGGGATCAGGGTGGAGCCGATCCGCTTCGCGACCTACGCGCTGTGCGGCACGCTGGGCGGTTTGGACGGGGCGCTGCTGGCCGGCTATTTCCGCGGCGCCAATGTCGATATCGGCAACGAGTACCTGCTGGCCTCGATCGCGGTCGTGGTGATCGGCGGCACCTCGGTGGCCGGTGGCAAGGCCAATGTTCCCGGCGTCTGGGGCGGGGCGCTGTTCCTGGTGCTGCTGCTCACCATGCTCAACACGTTCGGCGTCAGCGCCGGCGTGCGGCTGGTGCTGACCGGCCTGATCATCGTGACGATCATCACCGTCGCCGGCGGCGAGAAGGCGGCGCGCTGAGGCGCCGCCTTCGCTGTTACCGCCTCACCCGGCGAGGCTGCGCCGCAGCGCGGCAAGCCGCTTCGTGGCCTCGTGACGCGCGGCCAGCGCCTGGGTCATGTCAACCGGCGTGAACCGCGCCTGCGTGTTCGGCTGCATCTGGCCGATCAGGTCCATGTCGGCGGAGATCACCGTGCCGATCATGAAATACCCGCCGCCCGACACCGCATCCCGGTGCAGCACGATCGGCTCGGTGCCGCCGGGCACCTGGACGGAGCCGTAGGGATAGCAACTGTCCACGATGTTCGACGGGTCGGAGCCGGCGCCGAACGGCTGCTTGCGCGGCACGAACTCCAGCTTGTGGCCGCCGCGAAACCGATAGCCGATGCGGTCGGCCTCGGTCGCCACGCGCCAGGTATCGGCGAAGAACCGCTCCAGCGCCGGCTTCGTGACGCGGAAATCGTACAGGCCGGGCAGCACGCGCAGGCTGGCCGGCGCCGCCGGCAGCGACCGCAACGACTCCGCCACGCTGCGGCCAACCCGCGCCACCGCCGCCGCGCCGACCGGCAGCACGTCGCCTGCCGCCAGCTTGCGGCCCTGGAAGCCGCCGAGTGCGCCCAGCGCGTAGGTGGAGCGGGAGCCGAGCACCACCGGCACGTCGATGCCGCCGGCGACCGCGATATAGGCGCGCGCGCCACGCTTGAGGAAGTCGAAGCTCAGCACCTGCCCGGCCTTCACCGCAAAGGACGTCCAGGTCGGGTGCGTCGCGCCATCCAGCTTCGGCGGCAGTTCGGCGCCGGTGACGGCGACCACCGCATCCGCCGTGAAGCGCAGCTCCGGCCCCTGGAACGTCGCTTCCAGGCCCGCCGCGCCTTCGTCGTTGCCGACCAGCAGGTTGGCGGCACGCAGCGCATAGCGGTCCATCGCGCCGGATTCGGGAATGCCGAGATGGTAGTAGCCCGGCCGGCCGAGGTCCTGGACCGATGTCGCAAGCCCCGGCTTGATCACCTCAATGGCCATAGAGAGCCCCCACGAGCTTGGCGTTGCTGGCGGCCGGATCGGCCTTGAAGGCATCGAGCGAGAACGTCACCGGGCGGATGCGGGGCACGTAGCGCCCGGCCTCCACCTCGGCCTGGATCGCGTCGTATTCGACGCGGTCGATGCCGCGGAACTTCACGATGTCGCCGGGCGTGAACAGGATCATGAAGTCGCGCAGGTGCGAAACCTGCTGTTGCGGATCGTAGATCGGCATCGGCGTGATGCCGAACATCTGGTAGCCGCCGGCGCCGCGCACCGAATAGATCGCGCACAGGCAGCCGCCATGCCCGACCGTCAGCTTCGGCGTGTCGGTGCGCGGGCGCAGGTATTTCGGCACCTCGATCTGCTTCGACCGCTCGACCATCTGATACAGCCACGGCAGGCCGGCGACGAAGCCGACCATGCTGACGAACCAGGGCGAGCCTTCATGCGCCGCGATCAGCGCCTCGACCGAGGGATAGTTGTTGATCTTGGCCGCGTATTCCAGGTCGGTCATGTCCGGCGCCTGGTGCCGCTCGCGGAAGCGCATCAGCGTCTCGTGCGTCCAGGGGTCGTTGTAGAACACCGGCACCTCGATGATGCGGGTGTTCAGCACCGGCTCGGCCTCCTCCGCCGCGTGCTCCAGTTCCTCCAGCCTCGCGCGCAGCACGTCCGGCGCGATCACGTCGGGGTCGAACTTGACCTGGAAGGAGGCGTTCGCCGGACAGACCTCGGTGATGCCGGCAATGCCGCTCCCGCGGACCGCCCTGGTCAGCGCGAGGGCGCGGAAACAGGCTTCGAGCGACATCTCCTCGTCGAGTTCGACAAAGATGTGCTCGTCGCCTCCGAAGCTGATGCGTGTCGTCATGCGCGACCTGTGCCTGTTGCGGTTTGGTCCAAGGGAGAGTCGGCAAGCCATGCCTCCAGCCAGCCGGTATGCACGGCGTGGCGCGCCACGTCGGGATGCGCGGCGAGGATGCGATGCAGCGCGATCGTCGTCGGCACGCCATCGACGCGCATCTCGTCCAGCGCGCGCCGCATCCGCGCCAGCGCCTCGGCGCGCGTCGCGTCCCAGACGATCAGCTTGCCGAGCAGCGAGTCATAGAATGGTGGCACCGTGTAGCCGGGATAGAGCGCGGAATCGAAGCGCACGCCGGGGCCGCCGGGCAGCGTCAGCGCGTCGATGCGCCCCGGCGCCGGCATGAAGTTGCGCGCCGGGTCCTCGGCATTGATCCGGCACTCGATCGCGTGACCGCGCAGGGCGATGTCCTGTTGCGCGAGGCGCAGCCCCTCGCCCGCCGCGATCGCCAGCATCTCGCGCACCAGATCGACGCCGGTGACCATCTCGGTCACCGGATGCTCGACCTGGATGCGCGTGTTCATCTCGATGAAGTAGAATGCGCCGGCGGCCTCGTCGAACAGGTATTCCAGCGTGCCGGCGCCGCGGTAGTTCACTGACTGCGCCAGCCGCACCGCCGACTCGCACAGCGCCGCGCGGGCCTCGGGCGACAGGCAGGCGGCCGGCGCTTCCTCCCACACTTTCTGCCGGCGGCGCTGCAGCGAGCATTCGC
>JAJZVE010000793.1 GCA_021845835.1 Pseudomonadota bacterium
GGTGGCCAGCACGTTCTTCTTGCGGACCATGCCGGCGTAGAACAGCGCCAGTCCGGGAACGGTCATCAGCAGCACCAGGACGGTGCTGACCAGGACCCAGGCGACATCGCCCGGTACGACATGTTGATGTTGCACGGCGAAATTCCTCTCGTTCGGAATGCGCCCGAGAACAAGAACCGTGCCAGGATCGCGGGGACAGGAAGGCGCCGGCCTGGGCCGGGTTGGTGATTTCTTGGGCAGCCGCCTTTGCCGCGGCGCGCGGCAGCTGCCCTGGCTTTGTCAGCTTCGGGCCGGAGATCGGCTGCCTGTTTTCGTGGCACCGCCCCGGTTTTCATGGCACCGCCCCGGCGGGGGGACGGCGGGGTGTCGTCAGAAGAACAGCTGCGTGTCCGTCATCCCGAGCAGATGGCGGCCGGCAAGTTCGAAATTCGACCGACGGCCCTGAATCTGCTGCGCGACGGCATGCATGTCGCGCAGCCGACGCTCGAACGGCGCGGCATCGAAGATCGCCGAGGCGCCGGCCTCGTGATAGGCGGCATCGACCAGCGCCAGCGACTCGTGGATGGCGTGGGTGGAGGCCATGCGGATGGTCAGCGAATGGGCGGCGCTGAGCGTCTGCCCTGCCTCCAGGTCCGCCCAGATCTCGGCCGCGGAATGCAGCAGGTAGCACCGCGCCGCCCGCCAGCGTGCCTCCCACTGGCCGAGCAGGCCCTGGATGGCGCCGCTGTCGCGCATGCGGCCTGACCCGCGCGGGGTCTTGTCGCTGGCGAGGGCGAGGAAGGCGTCCAGCACGGCGCGCGCCACGCCAAGCGCCACGGCGCCGAAGGCGACCGGAAATACCTGCACCAGCGGGATGCGATACAGTGTGCCGGGGTGCGGGGCCGGCAGCATGCGGTTGAACCCGTGCGAATCGGGGATGTAAAGGTCACGAATGGCGTAGCCGTCGCTGCCAGTGCCGCGGAGGCCGACCACGTGCCAGGTGTCCACCAGCGTCGTCTGCGCACGCGGGAACAGGAAGGTCCGCACCTCCCCATCGCACCCGGCCAGCGTGGTCTGGGCGCCGAGCAAGGTTGCGTGCCGGGCGCCACTCGCGAACAGCCACTTGCCGGTCACGCGCCAGCCGTCGCCATCGCGCACCGCCTCGCCGTTCACCCCGGCGCCCCAGGCCAGCACCGCCCGTTCGTCGCGGCCGAACAGCTCCCGCGCCACGTCAGCCGGCAGATAGGCGGCGGACATGGCGCAGCCGGCGGCCTGGCCGACGCACCAGGCGCAGCTGGCGTCCCCCTCCGCGAGTGCCTGGAGCACGCCGGCGAGCGTGACCAGGTCGGCTTCGGCGCCGCCAAGTTCGCGCGGGATCAGCAACCGGAACATGCCGCCGTCATGCAGCGCCGCCAGCACGTCATCCGGCAGCGCGCGGGCGGCTTCGATGCGGGGCGCTGCTTCCCGCAGGAACGGGCGCAGCGCCTGCGCGGCGGCTACGAGCGCGTCGGCGGAGCGGTCACGGGCGGCCGGTTGCTGATCCATGCGTCACGTCACCATTGCGTTCCGGGAGCATGCATCCCGCCGGTGCCGGCGCGCAAGCGGGGGCGCCGCCTCACGGCTGTGGGATGAACGTTGGTTCACGCAACCGGCGTTCGGCCAGCGTCTTGCATGGTGGCGCCGTCATGGCGCGCAGGAGACACAAGCATGCGATATCTCGTCGTTGCCGCGGCCCTGACGGCCGCGACCTTCAGCCTACCCGCCTGGGCCCAGAACAATGGCCAGGGTGCCACCTCGTCGCAGACGCAAGGCCAGCAAGGAACATCCTCCGGCCATCATCACATGAACCAGGCGCGCATCGAGCACGAATTGCGTCAGCAACTGACCAAGGCCGGCTTCACCGATATCCGCATGATGCCGGAGTCCTTCCTCGTACGCGCGAAGAACGCGGAGGGGCTGCCGGTGATGATGGTGATCAACCCGGATTCGGTGACCGAGGTGACGGCGATGGGCGCCGGCAGCGGGCATGCCGTGACCAGCCGACACGGAAATGCCGGTGCCGGCACGTCGGGGACGGTCGGCGGCAACGCCGCCGGCAAGACGAACCAGCAATAGTCGCGACAGCTGCCCGGCGCTGCGCGACCGCGCAGCCGCCGGGATCAAGGCTGCGGAATTTGCTGGACTGTGTGACGCTTTGCTGCAACTCTTGGGCGAGACGCACTTTGACTATGCCGCCGCGCGACAACGTGAGGCGCGGTGAATTAGGTGCCACGCGCCGACGTGAAGCGCGCAACGAGACGTTTTGCGCAAACCTTGTGACCTGGGGGCGTTACAGGGTTGCACCGTCGCCACATGCATTTGAAAATTTTGCGATTATCACGCGAATTAACAACACGCCATCCGAGAAGTTCTGCACTTTTCATGTAGCTCCCGGTTGCTCATTGATCCATGATTGGCTGCAACCATCTGACTCCAGAGCAGTGGCGGAGGATGATCTGCCCGGCAGGAGTTTGCGGTCGCACCCGACGTCTGAGCCGCGATGCAGGACCGAGGGCGCGTGCGTGTTGACTGACAGGAGGGCTTGATGCCTCTCGACTCGGTTCGCGATCTGTTTGCCAGAATCTACGAGGGTCGCCGCGACGCGGAGATGAGCCTTGACGAGTACTTGAAGCTGTGTCGGGACGACCCGTCCACCTACGCCTCGGCGGCCGAGCGGCTGCTGCGCGCCATCGGCGAACCGGAAATCGTGGACACGGCGAAGGACCCGCGCCTGGGCCGCATCTTCGGCAACCGCACGATCGCGCGCTATCCTGCATTTTCAGAATTCTACGGCATGGAAGAGACGATCGAGCGCATCGTCGGCTTCCTGCGGCACGCAAGCCAGGGTCTGGAGGAACGCCGGCAGATCCTGTACCTGCTCGGCCCGGTCGGCGGCGGCAAATCCTCGCTTGCCGAGCGGATCAAGGCGCTGATGGAGCGCGAGCCGATCTATGTGCTGAAGGCCGGGCGCGACGTGAGCCCGGTGTTCGAAAGCCCGCTCGGCCTGTTCGCCAGCGATGAAATGATGGCGGCGCTGCAGGCGGAATACGGCGTGCCGGCGCGCGCCATCCGCGGCCCGATGAGCCCGTGGGCCGCGAAGCGGTTGACGGAGTTCGATGGCGACATCAGCCGCTTCACGGTCGCGCGTCTGATGCCCTCGCG
>JAJZVE010000794.1 GCA_021845835.1 Pseudomonadota bacterium
GGTGGCGTGTCGGGCCGAGGCGGCGCAGCGCCGCGCGATGCGACGCCGCTGCGCCGGCCCGGTCTGTGCCGCGTGCCCTCAATGATGCCACGGCCTGCGTGGAGTGCGCGGCTGCGCGCCTGCCAGCCGCGTCTGTCGGACGATCCGGCGGAACGGCCGTATTCGCGGGCGAAAGCGCGGCGTCAGGTGCCGTCGCTGCTGCGCGAGGCGCTGGCTGCCCGCGCCGCCACACGTAGCCGTCGTGGAAACGGCGGGGTGCGGTGCGCGCCGGGTCCGGCGCCGAAGTTTACAGCATCACACCCGGTTTATACTTAGGTTTCTGCTTGCTCATAAGGCCGCATAATTTTATAGTTAAACTAGAACAATCATTCGGCGAAATCGTGCCGGCTGTAATCGCGCGGTGCGTGCGCTGCCAAGAGGGTGGGGGCCATGTCAACATACAGTTGGGCCAGCGGCGTGTCGGGGGATTTTAGCACAGCGGCAGATTGGAACCCAGCGGTCGTCCCTGGTAGCCTTGATACTGCGATCATTACCGCCGCCGGCACCTATACAGTGACCGTCGGTTCAGAATTCGCGTCGGTGCATGCGCTCACGTTGGACAGCGCCAACGCCACGCTCCATATGTATGCGGACGGTACGCTCGATCTCAGCGGCGCCAACGCGGCGCTGACGGTGAGCGCGGGCACCTTCGATCTGGGC
Source organism: Pseudomonadota bacterium (assembly GCA_021845835.1). The sequence goes on from JAJZVE010000794.1 coordinate 700, forward strand.
GCGGCGACGCTCCAAGGCGGCACGGTGACGTCCACCGGCGGCCTGCTGGAGATCGAGAGCGGCGCCACGCTGGACGGCGTGACTTGGCGGGGCACGATTGCCTTCAGCGCTGGCCCTGCCACCGCCCTGTATGTCACCGGCGGCCTGACGATGGAGACCGCGACGGGCGGCAGTCCTGGCAGCATCGACCTGTCGACGGGCGGACATAGTCTGAATGTGCTGGACAGCGAGACGCTGAACAACGCGACGCTGAATTTCGGTTCCGGGTCCAGCAGTTGGCTTACGTTCGACTATTCCCACAGCGGCGTGCGCACGACGCTGACGCTGGGCAGCGGTTTCACCCTCGACCAGACCGGCGGCAACAACAACCTGAGTAACTCCTTCGCCAACGACACCATCGCCAACGCCGGCCTGATCGCCGTGAGCGGCGGCGTGTTCACTGTTAGCGGCGGCGGGTTCAACAACAGCGGCACCATGTCGGTGAGCGGCGGCGCCACTACCGTCGACCTGTCGGGGGTCGCGACGCTCAACAACGCCGGCCTGATCGCCGTGAACGGCGGCTCCTTCGACGCCTCTAACGTCGTTTTCGCCAACAGCGGCACCATGTCGGCGAGCGGCGGCGCCATCATCGACCTGTCGACGACCACGCTCAGCAACACCGGCCTGATCGAGATCGGCACGAACAGCGGGGTACTGCTGGGCAGCAGCAGCGACACCGCCGGCATCACTTTCAACGGCACCGACGCGACGCTCGTGCTCAATGCGCCGAGCAGCTACACCGGCACGATTTCTGGGATGGCCGCGAGCGATGGGATCAATCTGACCGGGATCGGCTACGACAGCGGCGGCAGCGCCATCCTGCTGGCCGGCAATGTGCTGCAAATCGTCGAGTCCACCAACACGCTCGACCTGCAGCTCAACCCGGCACAGAACTTCACCGGCGACTCCTTCCAGCTCTCTTCCCTGTCAGGCGGCAGCGCCGTCACCGAACTCTGCTACCTCACCGGCACGCGCATCGCCACGCCGTCGGGGGAAGTGTGCGTCGAGCAACTTGCGGCCGGCGACCTCGTGTGCCTCGCCGATGGCGGCGTGGCGCCAGTGCGCTGGCTGGGGCATCACACCGTTTCGCGCCGGTTCGGCGATCCGCTGCGCACTTGGCCGATCCGCGTGCGTGCCGGCGCGCTGGCCGAGAATGTGCCGAGCCGCGACCTGCTGCTCTCGCCCGGCCATGCGCTGCGTGTGGGCGATGTGCTGGCGCATGCCGCGGCGCTGGTGAACGGGGTTAGCATCGTGCGCGAAACGCAGGTGCCGGAAACGTTCGTGTACTGGCATGTCGAACTCGACACGCACGCGCTCATTCTGGCCGAGAACACGCCGGCCGAGACGTTTCTTGACAGTTACCAGGAACTCGCTTTCGACAATCGCGCGAGCCGGCCGGCGCCGCCGCAGGGGTTGGAGGAACTGCCGTATTCGCGGGCGAAAGCGCCGCGTCAGGTGCCGCGTTTGCTGCGCGAGGCGCTGGCCGCCCGCGCCGCCGCCTACGCCGCTGCCTAACCGTCCAGCGTCAGCGCCAGTTGCCGGACGGTGCCGAAGCCGGCGCGGTGGTGGCGCGTCGGGCCGAGGCGCTGCAACGCCGCGCGATGGGCCGCGGTGGCATAGCCGGCGTTCTGCTCCCAGCCATAGCCGGGGAAGCGGGCGGCGAGCCGCGTCATGGCGCGGTCGCGCAGCACCTTGGCGACGATCGACGCGGCGGCGATCGACAGGCACAGCGCGTCGCCATCGACCACGCAGCGCACCGCGCAGGCCAGCGGCGGCGGCTGGTTGCCATCGACCAGGGCGAGGTCGGGCGGCGACGGCAGCCGCATCACCGCGCGCCGCATCGCCAGCAGCGCCGCGCGCAGAATATTGAGCCGCGCGATCTCGGCGACCGAGGCGGCGCCGACCGCGATCTCCACCCCGCCGGCGCGCCGCGCCGCGATCAGCGCCGCGAATGCCGCCGCGCGTGCCGGCCCGTCGAGTTTCTTCGAGTCGTCGATCAGCGCGCCAAGTCCGCGCGGCAGCCGCCGCGGCAGCACCACGGCGGCGGCCAGCACCGGCCCGGCCAGCGGCCCGCGTCCCGCCTCATCGACGCCGGCGACCCGCCCGCCATGCGCCTGTTCGATGCGGCGGTCGGGCATCAGGCGGCGCGTCAGTCGAGGCCGGCGGTGCGGTAGGCGGCGCGCAACGGCGCCGCGAAGCCGATGCTGGCGAGGCGCAGCGTGTCGTCCGGGCCGAGACGCTCCACCGGCGCCGTCCAAACGCCGTCCGCATCGCGCCGCATCACCTCGGCAGCGATGCGCTGGCTGTCGATCACGACGATTTCCGCCACACTCGGGATGGTCGCGAACGCGGCCAGGTTCGCATGCGTCTCGCGCGCGTTCGACGGCGAGAGGATCTCGATCAGCATGACCGGGTTCGGGATGGCGTGCTGCCGTGGTGCTG
>JAJZVE010000795.1 GCA_021845835.1 Pseudomonadota bacterium
GAGGTCAGCACCGGGTCGGTTTCGTTGCGCGCTTCGCCGGCGAAATACACCCGCGTGGCCAGCCCGCGCATCAGCCCGCGCCCCAGCACCCACAGCGCCAGATGCGGTGCCTGGGTGGTATTGCCGCGCCCCGGCACCGGGCCGGGCTTCAGCGTCACGAAGCGATAGCGCCCGTCCGCATCGGTGCGCGAGCGGCCGAACGCGGGGAACGTGTCGGAGGCGGCCGGATCGGCCTGCCACAGCTCGATGCACACATCGGCGAACGGCGCGCCGTCGCCGTCGGTGACGATGCCGGTGAGTTCGATCTTCTCCCCCACGGCGCCGAAGCGGGTGAGATCGGCCCAGCTCGGGTCCTCGATCAGGTGCCAGTAGGGGCCGATGGTCTGGCTGGCGGTGGCGACGGTCATGGCGGTCAGATCCCCATCGGCGTGGCGGCGCGCCCGCGCAGCACGACATCGAACCGGTAGCCGAGCGCCCAGTTCGGCTCGGTCAGATCGAGATCGAACCCGGCGATCAGCCGCTGGCGTGCCGCGAGGTCCGGCACGCCGTTGTAGATCGGGTCGAAGGCGAGCAGCGGATCGCCGGGGAAATACATCTGGGTGATCAGCCGCGTGGCGAAGGCGGGGCCGAAGAACGAGAAATGGATGTGGTTCGGCCGCCAGGCGTTCTTGTGGTTGGGCCAGGGATAGGCGCCGGGCAGCACGGAGAGGAACCGGTAGCGCCCCTGCTCGTCGGTATAGACGCGCCCCTGGCCGCTGAAATTCGGATCGAGCGGCGCGTCGTGCTGGTCCGCCGGGTGGTGGTAGCGGCCGGCGGCGTTGGCCTGCCAGATCTCCACCATGGTGTGCGGCACCGGACGGCCGTCCTCATCGGTGATGGTGCCGGCGACCACGATGCGCTGGCCCTGGGCGGTCTTGCCGTTGTGGGTGGACATGTCCGCGGCGGGCGGGAAATGCGCCGGCGAGAAGCGCGGCCCGGTGGTCTCGGTCACCGTCTGCGCCAGCGGATGCAGCTTCTGCAACGGATGGCGTTTCACCGTGCCGAGATAGGCCGGCACGTCGTACGGCGGCTGGGAGCCCGGCGCGGCAGGGCGGAACGGCAGCGGATCGGCCATGAAGCGGTTTCCCCCGGGTGACAGGCAAGCAGGCAGCGTTGGGGCGCAAAATGCGCCGCCGGCCCGCCGGTGACAACCGTGCGGCGCGCTACGCCGCGATCACCCGGAACCGCCGGCGGCGGGCGTGCGGGGAGGTCTCGGCCGGGAGATCGAGCGGCAGTTGCGGCGCCCCGGACTCGGACGTTGCCGGCGCCTCGGCCTCCGCCTCGGGTTGCGGCAGGTCGTGCCGGCCGAGGTAGTTCGCGGCGAGATGGCGGAACATGTAGTCGAGCAGGGAGGACGCCTGCGCCACCGCGGGGTCCCCCTCCACCGCGCCGGCCGGGCCGAAGCGCGTGAGGGTGAAGGCTTCGACGAACTCGCCGAGCGGCACGCCGTGCTGCAAGCCCAGGCTGACCGCGGTGCAGAACGCTTCCATCAGGCCGCGGAAGGCGGCGGTTTCCTTGGGCAGGGCGACGGAGATTTCGCCCAGCGTGCCGTCGGCGTGCTCGCCGGTGCGCAGGAACAGCCGGTGTCCGCCGACCGCCGCCTTCTGGGTGTAGCCGGCATGACGGGACGGCAGCTCGCGCCGGCGCGGCGCGGCGTCCGGGCCAGCCGGGCGCGCGACCGGCGCGGGGGCGGCGGGCGCATCCGGCGGCGCGACCGCCTGGGTCGGTTGGAACGGGACGTGCAGGAACGGCGCCACCGCCGCGCGCATCGCCGCCTCGGCCGCGGCATCGGCGGCGGGAAACGGGGAACTGCCGGCGAGCAGCCCGGCCAGGGCTTCCTCCGCGGCGATCCCGCCGGCGGCGAGCCAGGCGCGGGCGGCGCGGGTGAGACCGCCGCCCGGCGCCAGCGGGGAGAAGGCCGGCGCGATCCCGCCGGTTTCCACGCCAAGCAGCGCCTCGGCCGGGCCGGGCGGAAGAACGGCGATCGCCGGCGCGGCGCCCTCTACCCGAGCCTCCGCGAGCGCCGCCACGGCGGCGGCGCGACGGGCGGCGCGGGCCGCTTCGGCCAGGCCGGGCAGCACGGTGCGCGCGGGCGGCTCGGGCCAGCCGAGCGCGAGTTCCGCGAGCATCGGGCCGCCGTGATCCGGGATCGACATCTGCGCGCCGGGCGCCGCGCCGGCCACGCCGCGCCGCGCGGCGGCCAGGCTCGCCGCCGCCGCCGCCGCCTGCCCGCGCAGCAGCGCGACCAGGGCGCGGGCAACGTCCCGCGCCGCCGGGTCCGCATACGGCAGGCCGAGCGCGGCCAGCAGCCCGGACAGATCGGCGATCCCGAGGGTCGGCCGGGTCGTCGCGCCGCCGCCGGCGTCGTCCGGTCCGGCCAGCAGCAGTGCCAGCGCGGCGGTCCGGGCGGCTTCGGCGAAGGAAGCGACATCGAAATCATGCGCCGCATCGACGAAAGCGGGCAGGTTCAGCACGAAGCGCGGCGCCGCCTCCGGCGCGGCCTGCCAGACGGCGGCGTTCGGCGCGGCTTGGCGGTGCAGCAGCAGCGCGTGCAGTCGCTCGTCCAGCGGCAGGGCCAGGCCGGCGACGGCGGCACGCGCGGCGATCGGCGCGATCCAGCCGGCCGCCGCGATCGGCAGCGCCACCGCTCGCGTGCCCGGCACCAGGGCGGCGAGCGCCTCCGCGGCGGCGTGTTCCCACAAGGCGGGAAGGGTGACGGGGCGCGGCGGCGCGTCCGGGTCTTCCCCCGCCGCCACCTGCCGCATCCGCACGCCCTGCCAGATCCGATGGTATTTCATGGGGCCGAGACTAAGCCGGCTCCGGGTCGGGCGGAAAGGGTATTTAGCGGTTGGAGGCCGCGATAAACACAAAATCCTGTGGATGAACCGGCACGGGATGCCCCGAGGCGATCGCCCGGACGACCCTTCCGCGCCACCTGGACAGAGAAAAATGTTATACTATAACATTGCGCTGCTTTTCTCCCCTGGGTGTTGACCTCCGATGCGACCTTGGCTTCGTCTCTGGCGGTTCCGCGGCGCGCCGGGCCGGATCGTCGCCGCCCGTCGGCGCGCTGGCTTTCTGCTCGCCGTCCCCCTGCTCGCCGTCTGCCTGCCGACCGCCGGCATGGCCGCCGCCGCC
>JAJZVE010000796.1 GCA_021845835.1 Pseudomonadota bacterium
GATCGAAGCGGTGGCGCAGCCGGCGCCGGCCGCGGACTGAGGAGCACGAAGTGGCAACGACAATGCGCGATGAAACGGTTGCGGACTCGCTGATCGGGCGCCGCGTTCCGAAACTCGACGCGCCGGACAAGGCGAGCGGTCGCACACGCTACGTGCACGACATCAATGTCCCCGGCCAGCTGCACGCGAAGATTCTGCGCTCGACGGAAGTGCACGCGCGCATCGTCTCGATTGACGTCGAGGCGGCGCGCCGCGTGCCGGGCGTACATGCGGTCATCACCGCCGCAGACGTGCCCTGGCAGCGCCCGATCGGCATCACCAAGGATCACATGCCGCTCAAAGGCGATATCGTGCGCAGCCGGCGCGACGAGATCGCCGCGGTTGCCGCCGATACGGTCGAAGCCGCCGAGGAGGCGCTGCGCCTGATTCGCGTCACATACGAGCCGCTGCCGATCGTCAGCAGCAGCGCCGAGGCGCTGCGGCCGGGAGCGCCGCTGCTTCACGGCGAGGACCTGCGCATTCCCGGCCGCAACGGCGCGCTCGAAGTCGCTCACAAGGCATGCACCGACAACGTTTCTATGGTCTACGAATACAACCATGGAGACGTCACGCAGGGCGAGCGCGAGTCGGCCGTCGTCGTCGAGGACGTCTTCTGGCTTCACTACGTCACCCATTGCTGCATGGGCGTCTCCGGCGTCATTGCCGAGTTCGATGCAAGCGGCAATCTGCTGCTCCATTCGAACACCCAGGTGCCGTTTCTGCATAAACGCGAGTTCGCCGAGCTGCTCGGGATCGACCCGGGGCGCATCCGCATCATTCAGCCGCCCATCGGCGGCGGTTTCGGCTCCAAGCTCGACATCTACCCGTTCGAGCCGATAGCGATCTTTCTTGCGAAAATCACCCACCGGCCGGTCAAGCTGGTGTTCACTCGCGAGGAGGAGTTCATCGCGTCGCCGACCCGGCAACCCGTGCTGCTCAAGCTGCGCTCCGGTTGTGACAGCGAAGGGCGGCTCACCTTCCGCAGCGTCGACACAATCCACGACAACGGCGCCTATACGTCCTGGGGCGCGACCACGCCGTTCGTGATGATGCAGACGATCTCCTCCCTGTATCGGGTACCGCACTGTCACTACCGGACGCGGGCCGTATACACCAACAACCCCTATGCGGGATCTTTCCGCGGCTACGGCAATCTGCAGGCGACCTTCGCCGTCGAAGCTCACATGGACAAGCTGGCGGACGCCCTGGGCATGGACGCGCTGGAATTCCGGCTGCGCAATGCCCAGGATCCGGGCGAATCGACGCCCCAGGGAATGCATTTCCGCTCCTGCGGCTTCAAGCCGTGCCTCAACACGGCGGCTGAGCGCAGCGACTACCAGCGCAAGCGTCGCGAGAACCTCGAGCGCTGGAACGATGGCACCCCCATCAAGCGCGGCGTGGGGATGGCATCGATGCTGCACGTCGGCGGCGGAGCCAAAATGTATCCTTCGGACGGCTGCGGAACGATCATCAAGCTCGATGACTTCGCGAAAGTCACGCTGATCACCGGCGCATCCGAAATCGGCCAGGGTTCCGAGACGGTTCTCGCGTTGCTCGTCTGTGAGGAACTCGGGCTGCCGATAGATGCCGTCACCGTGGTCAACAATGACACGGCGATCACGCCCTGGGACGTCGGTGTACACGCCTCCCGGACGACTTTCATCGGCGGCAACTCGGCGATCGGGGCGGCGCGCAAGGCGAAGCGCAAGATCCTGGAGGCTGCCGCCTCCAAGGCCGGACGCGGGCCCGACGAACTCGACCTGCGCGACGGACACATCGTGGTCAAGGCGAGCGGCGAGCGCGTTCAGGAGGTCGGCAGATTCCTGCGCTCGCTGCACTTTTCCGAAAAAGCGGACCTCGTGATGACGACCTACTATTACGAACCGCCGAGCGTGCATCTCGACCGCGAATACAAAGGTGACGTTTCGGCGGCTTATGCGTGGGGCACCCAGGTCGCCGAAGTCGAAGTCGACACCGACACGGGAATCGTGCGGCTGCTGAAGATCACGGCGGCGCACGACGTCGGACGCGTGCTCAATCGCCTCGGCATCGAAGGGCAGATCGAAGGCGGGATCGTCATGGGACAGGGCTACGCGTTGACCGAGGATCTGCTGGTCGAGAATGGCGTGATCAGGAATCCGAACTTCCGCGACTACAAACTGGTGACCGCGCCCGAGATTCCGCAAGTCGACGTCTCGTTCATCGAGACCATGGACGGTGAAGGTCCGCAGGGCGCCAAAGGCGTCGGCGAAGCGCCCGCAATCTGCATTGCAGCCGCGGTAGCGAATGCCATATACAACGCGACGGGCGTGCGCATCTGCACCCTGCCCTTCACTCCCGAAAAGGTCTACCGGGCACTGCGCGGCAGAGATGTCGCCCCGAAATGGCCCGAGAGCGCCGCGTGAACCCGCAGCCGGTCGTCCTCAGCCTGGAGCAGGCATTATCGCTTCCCTCGGCGACGCTGCGGTTCGCGCAGCTCGGCTGGCGGGTCATTCGCATCGAGTCGACGCCCTCCGGGGACGCGCTGCCCGGGGATCCCAACCGCTACATCGGCGACCAGATCGCCGATGGCGATCGGCGCAGCTATTTCGTCGCGCCGAACGTCGGCAAGGAAGCGATCGCAGTGAATCTGAAGGACGAGCGCGGCAGAGCGATCCTGCGCCAGTTGATCCGCGGCCTCAACGTCGACGTCTTCTGCTGCAACACGCTGCCGTCACGCTACCGGCCGCTCGGTATCGACTACGCGACGCTGAGCGCCGAGCGGCCCGGTCTGATCTGGGCGGGCATCTCTGCTCTGGGCCCTGCATCGCCCGATACGCCGGGCTACGATCCGGTCATTCAGGCGATGTGCGGTTACATGGCCCTGACCGGCGCGCACGACGGACCGCCCACCCTGATGGGAATTCCCGTGGTGGATCTGAAGGCCGGTGACGAACTCTATGCCAATGTGCTGCTCGCCCTGCTCGAGCGCACCGGCAGCGGCAAGGGCCGGGAAATTCATGTCTCGATGCTCCAAGCCGCGGCCTCCTGGCTGTTGACCTTCCTGCCGTTGCTGGACTTCGACGCGGCGCCTTCGGACCTCACCCGGTCCGGGAACGCGCATCGCAAGTTCATTCCGACCAATGTCTATAGATCGG
>JAJZVE010000797.1 GCA_021845835.1 Pseudomonadota bacterium
TGCCGGTGCGATGGATCGACAGGGTCTGCATGCTCGGCATCGACAGCACCAACAGACGCGCGTTGCCGTCGCACGCGACGAAGCCGAGATGGGAAGCAGGGTCGAGCAACAATCCATGGTCATGGCGGCATGTCGGCGGCAGCTTGTAGCGGCGATTGATCCTGTGGGTCTCGGGATCGATCGCCACGATATCATCGCGGGTCTGGACGTCGGCAAAGACGGTGTCGCTTACCGGATCATACTGCGAATTGCCGACCTTGCCGCCCATCGCGATGGTGGCGACGCGCCGGTCGGTTCTTGTATCGACGACCGTTTCGGTCTTGCCCTGTTCATCTGAAATGAAAAGCTGATGGTTGCGCGGATCGTAGGTCATGCCGTCCGGATAGACGCCGGCCGGCGCGGTGGCGACGATGCGCAGGGTCTTCTCCGAAACGTATGGCCCGCCCCATCTGCAAGCTGTTTTGACCTGTCTGGCACCGAGCAGTCTGCGTGAACGTATCCGGCCTCGGAGCAAGCTCCCTGCCGAGATGGAGATTCGCGCAGCCTGGTCCCTAAAATCACAGCGGCCTTGAGGGCCGTTCGAAGTGCCGGGCTTCCACGCTGCCGATCGACTGTCAGGCCATCTCTGTCACCACCTCCCGCAGATCTCATGGACCTGGGCGACTGCCGCTCTCGCCGCCCCGATCAACTCCTTGCCCGTTAGCTCGCAGTCACTGCTGCCTCGTAATTCCGGCCGTGCGTCAGCACTGCCCAGACGATGCGGGCCAGTTTGGCGGCCAATGCGACGACCACCGTGTTCTTGTGCGCCCTGGCCAGCAGGTCACGCAGCCACTGGCCTAGCCGTGTCTGCGTGACCATCAACCGCGGCAGCACCGCGCGGGCACCGTGGATGAGGTTCTTGCGCAGGTAGCGACTGCCCCGCTTGGTGATCCCGAGCAACTTCGGCTTGCCGCCCGTGGTAGACTGCTTGGGCACCAGGCCGAGCCACGCCGCCAAGTCACGCGCGCGACGGAATGCGCTCGCATCGCCGATCGCCGCTACCAGCGCTGTCGCATTGATCGGCCCAATCCCCGGCACCGTCGCCAATCGCCGTGCCGCCTCGTCGGCGCGCGCACTTGCTGCGAACTCATCGTCGAACACCGCGATCCGCCGGTCGAGTTCGGTCCACTCCGCCCGCATGTCGGCGATCAGCAGACGCAAGCGCGGGCTGAGCGGAGCAGAGGACCCGTCGTCGGCGATAACGGCATCCGTCCACGCCGCCACTGACCGCCAGCGCTGCGCCAGCACGATGCCGCGCTCCAGCAGCAGGGCCCGCAACTGATTGATCAGCGCCGTCCGTTCCGCCACCAGGCGCTCACGCGCCCGGTGCAGTGCCTGCACGTCGAGCTGTGCCTCACTCTTCAACGGAACGAACCGCATAGTCGGTCGGCTGGCGGCTTCGGCGATCGCCTCGGCATCGCGATGGTCGCGTCGCGGATGATGTGGAAATTGTCTGTGGCGGCGTCTCGGGCTGGGCGAACATGACGAGGTCAGGCGACGAGATCAAGATGCATTGAGGTGGGTGGCTCTCCGAGGCTTTGCCAACCGTCAACTTTGCGCATCGTGATCTGGCTGGATGCGAGCAGCGACCAGAACAGCATCGCCGCGGTTTCGGCTGAGGGCAGCACGGTCTGGGTCTTGATCCGGCGTTTGAACTCCTCGTGCAGGCGTTCGATCGCATTTGTCGTCCTTGCAGACCTCCATTGGCTTTGTGGCAATCGGGTGAAGGTGAACAGACGATCGCCGGCTTCTTCGAGGCTGTCGGCCACGCCGCGGCACTTCAGCCGCCATTTGGCCAGGAACAGCCGGCGCCGGCGCATCACTTCGGTACTGGTTTCGGCGTAGATCATGTCGTTGTAATCGGCGGTGATCTCCTCGTGCAGCGCTTCAGGGGCATGAGCGAGCAAATTTCGGTGCTTGTGCACCGTGCAGCGCTGGGTCGACACTTCCGGCCACAGGCTGGCCAAGGCGCGTTCGAGGCCGGCGCCGCCGTCGGTCAGCAGCAGTTCCGGGGTTCGCAGGCCGCGTGCGATCAGGTCATCGAGCACGGCGCGCCAGGCGGCTTCACTCTCACCCCCCATGTTCTTCACCGCCAGCAGCAATTTCTGCCCGTCGCGGCGAACGCCAAGCACGACCAGCAGAGAGATATTGGTCGCCTTCCGGTCAAGCCGGACCTTCACCACCGTGCCGTCGAGGATCAGCCGGACGATGTCCTCGTCAGCCAGGCTGCGCCGGTTCCAGTTTTCCCAGTCCGCCTTCACCTTGCGCCAAGTGCGACTGACCACGTCCTTGCCTACCGCACCCTTGAACAACGCCCCCAATGCCCGCTTCACCCGCCGCGTGTTGGTGCCGGCGAGATAGGTCGCAGCGATCAGTGCCTCCGCCTGGCGGGTCATCCGGGCGTAACGGGGCAGAGCGGCGCTGCGCCATTCCGCCGTCCCACCTTCGGGCTTTGGCATCCGGCCCCGCGGCACCGTGATGTCGAGCGGTCCAAACGAACCAAGGAGTTGCCGCTGACGAACACCGTGGCGATATCCGCACGCCGCCTCGCCACCTCGGCAATATCGCGGTCGTCCGAGAGCTGCCGTCAGCTCTTCCTCAAGCATTGCTTCGATGAACCCGCGCATCCGATCCCGCACCCCGGCCTCGATCGGGTCGAACCAGGCAGTCCCGTCAAACAGGCTGGCTTCCGGCGTCGCTGTGCTATTCTTCTCCATGGCGTGATCTCCATCGGCGCTACAACGCCGAGTCTGGTGGTTGAAACTCACCCGGAGATTACGCCACCCAGAATCTCCACACACCTCGCGACGGGACCATCGCGATCATCGTTCTTCTGTGCCTTCACTAATCACGAGGTCCCCATAATGCGGAGGAACGCGGCCTGATTGGCGGATTGTCGCCGATTTTGTCCATGCTCCGCCGCATTATTTCAGAGCGCGTCGAGCCAGGCGAGCACGCTTTCATCGCGCTTCCAAGATGGCTGGCCGCCGGGTGTGGTCGGAACGGCGACCTTCTCCAGGGCTTTCCGCTTCGTTTCCAGATTGGCCCTGGCATAGTGGTTGGTCGTGTCGAGGCTCACATGGCCGAGCCAGCTACGGATGACCGTAACGTCGACGCCCGCTGAGATGAGGTGCACT
>JAJZVE010000798.1 GCA_021845835.1 Pseudomonadota bacterium
GGAGCCGCCGGGCCGGCTGTCGGATGTCGCCGCCGCGTGGCGGGGGGAAGTGGAGCGATGAGCGAGACCGAGATCGTCTATCTGCACGGCCGCCGCGTCTGGGACAGCCGCGGCCGTCCCACGGTGGAAGCCGAACTCATGCTTTCCGGCGGCGCCGTGGGACGTGCGATTGCGCCGGCCGGAGCCTCCACCGGATCGGGCGAGGCGCTCGATCTGCGCGATGGCGGCGAGACCTTCGGCGGCTATGACGTGGCGCGCGCGGTCGCTCATGTGAACGGCGATATCGCCGCGGCGATGCTCGGCCACGACGCCGCGGATCAGGCGGCACTGGATGCGACGCTGATCGCGCTCGACGGCACCGAGGCCAAGACCCGACTCGGCGCCAACGCGATGCTCGCCGTGTCGATGGCCGCCGCCCACGCCGCCGCGGGCGCGGCCGGGGTGCCCCTGTACCGCCATCTCGGCGGCGAGGAAGCGGGGCTGCTGCCGTTGCCGCAGATCCAGATTTTTGGCGGCGGCGCGCATGCCGGCGGCCGGGTCGATATCCAGGATGTGCTGGTGGTCTGCCCGGCGGCGCGCAGCTTCGCCGAGGCGCTGGACTGGACGGCGGAAGTCTATCGCGCCGCCGGCAGTCTGATGCGTGACGCCGGCCTGCTGCATGGAGTGGCCGACGAGGGCGGCTGGTGGCCGGAGTTCAGTGCCAACGAGCAGGCGTTGGAAACGGTGGTGCGTGCCATCGACAAGGCCGGGTTCGAGCCGGGCGAGGAGATCGCGCTGGCGCTGGACATCGCCGCCTCGGGCTTCCACCGCAGCGGGCGCTATCGCCTTGGCCTGGACCGGCGCGAGCTCGACAGCGCGGGCATGATCGAGCTGCTGACCGGCTGGATCGACCGCTACCCGATCGTCTCGATCGAGGACCCATTGGCCGAGGACGACTGGGACGGATTCACGGCGTTCACCCAGGCGGTCGGCGGGCGCGTGCAGGTGGTGGGGGACGATGCGCTGGTCACGCACGCCGCCCGCATCCGCGAGGCGTCGCGACGGCGCGCGGGCAACGCCGTGCTGCTCAAACCGAACCAGCGGGGCACGCTGACCGAGACGCGCGAGGCGTGGGCCGCGGCGCAGGCGGAGGGCTATGCCGGCATCGTCTCGGCGCGCTCGGGCGAGACCGAGGACACCACCATCGTGCATCTGGCGGTCGGCTGGGGGGTGGGCCAGATCAAGGTCGGCTCGATGGCCCGCGGCGAGCGCACCGCGAAATGGAACGAGGGCCTGCGCATCGAGGAAGCGATGGGACCGCGCGCCCGCTTCGCCGGCGCCGCAGCCCTGGCCCGCCGACGATAGCGGCGGGCGGAAGGCGCCGGTCGGCGATGCCGACGGAGGTAGCCGCGGTGCCGCCGCCCTCCTATCTTCCGGCCATGCCCGAAACGCCCGCCTTCCTCGACGGGGGACGCCCCGATGTGCCGGACATTGTCGTGCCGCGCGGCGTCGTCCCGTTTCATCTGCCCGGCCAGCCGGTGCGCGGCCGTCTCGTGCGGCTGGGGCCGCTTGCCGATGCCCTGCTGACGCGCCACGACAACCACCCCGCCGTCACCCGTCTCGCCGGCCAGGCGCTGGCGCTGGCCGCGGGCCTGGCCGCGGCGCTGAAATTCCGCGGCTCGTTCTCGCTGCAACTCAAGGGCAACGGACCGCTTGCCATGCTGCTCGCAGATTGCACCGATACCGGCGCGCTGCGCGGCTATGCCCGTGCCGACCCGGAAAAGCTGGCGGCGCTGCTGGCCGGCACGCCCGCCCCCTCGGCGGCGGCCCTGCTCGGAGAGGGGTATCTGGCGCTCACCGCGGACCAGGGACCGGCTACCGAGCGCTATCAGGGCATCGTCAGCATCACCGGCGGCACACTGGCGGAGATGGCGCTGCATTACTTCGCCACCAGCGAGCAGTTGCGCTGCCAGCTGCACCTTGCCGCCGCGCCCGGCCCAGCCGGCTGGCGCGCCAGCGCGCTGATTCTGGAAAAGGTCGCCGGCCTTGGCGGCGTCGACCCCGCCCTTGACGCGGCAGCGCAGGAAGAGGCCTGGCGCACCGCAACGCTGCTTGCGGCAACGGTCAGCGACGCGGAGCTGCTGGACGATGCGCTGTCCCCGGAACGGCTGCTGTATCGGCTGTTCCACAGCATGGGCGTCGCCACCGACCGGCCGCGCGCTCTCGCCTATGGCTGCCGCTGCTCGCGTCAGCGTCTCGCCGGCATCCTGGAAGGGTTCGCAGCCGCCGACCTCGATCACATGGTCGTGGCGGGGAACATTGTCATGACATGCGAATTTTGCAATCTTGACTTCCGTTTTCCGCGGGCGGATGTGCGCGGCCGGGCGCCGGGCAGCGCCGGCAGTCACGGATAGGATAATCTGGCGCCGGCAACATTGACCGCGGAGCGCTGCGTGCGCAGGTTGCGCAGCCGTGATCGATGCCAGAGGAGCCGGAGCCGCCATGACCGCCCCCGCTGCCCCGCCGCGCCGGCTGCCCCGCCGCGCCGCGCTTGCGCTCGCTGCCACCGCCCTGCCGACGCTGCTGCTCGGCTGCGCGCAGCCGGCGCCGCCGCAATCCTTCCCGCCGCTCACCTTCGGCTATCTGACCAAGCTCAAGCTCGATGTGGCCAACATCGGGGTGGACAACGCCTGGACGCCGTCCACCGTCGCCAACGGCGAACATGTCGAAAGCCAGTCGCCGGCGCAGCCCGTGGACGCGCTGCGGCGCATGGTGCAGGACCGGTTGATCCCTGGCGGAACCACGGGAGCGGCCGTGGTCACGATCGACGACGCCTCGCTGACGCGCGTGACCGACCGCTTCGAGGCCAGCTTCGCCGTCCACATGGACATCCACAATGCCGACGGCACGCGCTCAGGCTACGCCGAGGCAAAGGTGGCGCGCACGCGCACGATCAGCAACTACGCACCGCCGGCGGTGCGACAGGCGCTGTATGACCTGGTGAAGGCAACAATGGCCGACATGAATGTCGAGTTCGAGTACCAGGTGCGGCACTCGCTGAAGGACTGGCTGCAGACCACGGCACCGGCGGCGCCAGTGCCACCCCCGGTGGAGCAGCAGGATCTGGGCTCGCCGCAGAAATCGTGAACGGGCGCGCTACGCGCGCCCGTTCCGATCTTGTCGAAAGCAGTCGTC
>JAJZVE010000018.1 GCA_021845835.1 Pseudomonadota bacterium
CGAGGCCCGCGTCGTCATCGAACGCTGGCGACAGGACTACAATCACGTCAGACCGCACTCGGCCCACGGCGGGCTCTCGCCGGAAACAGTGCGGATAAACCACGCCTCCGGACGGCCGCACAACCCAACCCGTTCCGCCGCCCAGCCGCTTCCGCCAGCGCCGGAGATCACCTATCAACTGATCTGCTCCCGGAGAACTGGATCGATTTGAGGCAGATTTTTCTGCTTTTGTTCCCTTGGTTGGGAGGAGCAGAGAGCGATGAAGGCATCGATGTTTTCGGACGCGCAGAAGGCGTCTATCCTGAAGCAGTGAAGGGACAGCGGGCGGCCGAGCGATCAGTCTGCCGTGTGGCCCACACGCAAGTTGCTTTCTCTCCGTTTACAACTACCGCACGACGCGCGATCGATCATCCATAAACACGTCGCGCTTGCCATCTGGAATAGGCCAGCGGAAAGGGGCAGATCGGACATGGTGTTGCAGGACGTCACGCTGCCCGTGCGCGCGGAGCCGTTCATTCTGTCCTGGCCAAGCGATGGTCAAGCCGGGGGCTTCCTGCAGTTCGACTACCCCGATCAATGGCGTACCTTTATCGACAGGCTTGGGATCCATCCTGTTATTCCAGCCATCGTCACCGAGAAGTTCGCCCGCGCGCAGGCGCTTTATCTCCTGGGCTGGTTCGATGTCGGTCTGATCAAGGCGGGTGAGCTGGCCGCTCTGGTCGCGTTGGAGTTGGCCCTGACCGATCGCTACGGCGGAGCATTCAAAAAGAAGCCGAGCTTCAGCGCCTTGCTAAAGCATATGGTGGCTGTCGACGGCCTGACCGACGCCGGCATCCCGATGGTCGTGCGATGCGGCGGAACCGCTATCGGTCAATTGATCGGCGAGGTTCGTCCAACACTTGCCGAGCGCCGGAATAGCCTGGCGCACGGCGATCCGTTCGAGGGGTGGCCCACCGCCGGATTGCTCGAGCTGGCGCGTGATCTCATCAATTTCGCCTACCGGCGCTACATCGCCGAGGCCGCCGCAGCGGGGGTCGCCTCGTGACACCGTTCCGATGGGAGAATTGCCATGCCGATGTCGCCGCAGCCCAGCATGACCTGACGATCCGATCCTTCCTCGACGACGTCATTCTGCCGGCGATCTGCACGCTCGAAGCCCGCATCGCCGCGCTCGGGCGCAGCGAGCGCGCTGGCGCCGCCTTCGAGCAGTCGGACATGGAGGACATGCTGTCGGAAACCAAGAAGGCGTTTGGCTTGTCGACGCAGTCGATCTGGGAGCGCCAGCTTCGGGCCTATCTCAGCGGCTGCGGAGAGGAGCTTCGTCCCGGCGAGGGATTCGGCACGAAAGTGGCCAGGGCGAATTGGCCGGGCCTATGCGACCTCTTCCGCGAGTTGCGCGGAATTCCGCTCGAAGATTTCCCGAGCTTTGGTGAACTGGATACGCTGCATCATCTGGGCAACGCTTGCCGTCATGGCGATGGCGCTTCGGGCGCAGAGCTGGCCCGACGCTGCCCGGACTGGTGGCCGATATACGCACCGATGCTGGACGAATTCGGGCTATCCGAGCCACCCGAGCTAACGGTAGTGGCGATGGACGTGCCAGTGGATCGGGTCGTGCGTTTTGTCGAGGCGATCGCCACGTTCTGGACCGACGCCAGTTATATCTACAACGAAAGTATAGAGCGGAAGCATCCAAGCCTTGAGGCGCGGCTCGCCCGTGAACGTGCGGAGCGTTCGTGGATGCCACAGGCCCGGGCTGGACAAGATTGACAATGGCGGACAGAGAACTCATCGCCGCCGTGGAGAAGGTCTGGCGGATTCCGCGCCCCGGCCCCGACAACCTTCCGAAAGCGCCTGCCTTCGTCGCGCTGAGCGCGCTCTGCGCCCGCCTCTACGGAGCCGGCAGTCCGAAATTCGCCCTGGGCACGGCGCTGCGATCGTTGGGGTTGCCGTGCCAGCTCCCGGCTAAACACGCCAATCTAGCCCTTGATCCCGCCACCGCCGCCACCGCGCTGGAGGCAGCCTTCAGGCGGAAGAAAGCCGTGAGGCGGCATCTATGCCCGCTCGATCTCGCTGACGACTTGGCACCGCTGGCATTTGGTCGGTCCCGCGTCGCCCAATTCGGCGCCGACGAGCTGGCTAAACTGTTTGATGCGCCGCGCCTGGTGCGCACGTTCCCGAACACGCCGCTCGACGCCAAGCGACTCGCGCAATTCCATTGGCTGGTAGTCGAAGAGGAACTCGAGCTCGATCAGCCACCAGAGGTGCGGGCGGTGCCGCTACTCTCGATGACTATGCGGCAGGACTTCGGAGAGATCGTGCCGCACCTAGGCCGCTTCCCGGCTGCCGTGGAGTCCGCGCTCGCCTTCCTGTTGCTCGCGCCGTGGGAGGAGTGGTCGACGATGCTGGAGGTCGACTGGCGCGGCTTTCGGGTGCCCTGGATTTATACCATCAGCGACGATCTGTTCGAACGGCCCAATCTTCCACCCGGTCCAGACAGCCTCAGCCTCGAGCCCTGGATCGTCGATGACTATGGCAAAGAAATCGAACTGGAGCGGCCAACCACCCTCCCGCTAGACGATGCGGCGGCTACACTCGCGCAATTCGGCGAAAGTTCTTGGCGGGAATTCCTGCATGCCACCTCGGCGAGCGTCTACGAGACTCCGATCCTCCACTTCCTCGTGCGCGCGTTTCTCGCGGACGGGATGGACGAGATCATGGCCCACATGACCGCGATCGAGGCGGCGCTGGGCCTGGAAGGCGATCATCGTGCGAAGCCGAAGGGGGATCCGCACCGGAAATTCGGGGCCACGACACGTGTCATGGCGCGCATGGCGGGCCTGCTGAACGACGCTCAAGCCGCACCGGTCTACAAGGATCTGTTCCGGATTCGTAGCGACTATGTTCACGGCCGCGGTGGCTTGCAGAAGGTGTCGACGGCCGAGCGCGTGCGCGCGCGCAGTCTGGCGCGGCGCGTTGCGCGTGCGCTTGTCGATGTGGCTGGACAACCGACGCGACCGCGCAAAGACACCATGTCGGATCTCCTCACGAAGGGCGCGCAGCTCCTCTAGCGCGATCACCGAACGAGCGGTTCTTTCACCATCTGATCGTCTCTGGCCCGTAGCGTCATCGACGCCATTGGCGATCCTTGATAGAATAATTACAGAACATCCTGAAGTCATTGATCATGGACAGCCGGATAGCCGGAACTAGTCCCGAACTCACCGCCGGCGCCGGCTTTACGTTCGAGGATCGCGTTGCCGCGATTTATCTGACCGCGCTCGTGGGTCGTTCCGGCGCCGCCGGTCTGCGCGGCGACGAGGTCATTGCCGTCGAGCTTCAACGCGCCGCATTCGGGCAGCCGATGGATGATCTGATCGTGACGGCCGCGCTTCCCGATGGCTCGGCCGCGCGCCTCGCCCTGCAAGCGAAGCGGGCGCTCACGATCAGCGCCGCCGGAAGCAACACGGATTTCCGCGACGTGGTGGCAAAGGCCTGGGCGACCCTAGGCCAAGTTGGATTCCGCTTTGGGGTCGATCGCGTCGGCGCGGTGACCGGCTCGATCGCCGAAACCTCAAAGCGTGCCACGCAGACCGTCTGCGAATGGGCGCGCGTCAGTCCTAATGCCGCGGAGTTTGAGGCCAGGTTCGCGCCGGGCGCCGCCAACGACCGCCATCGCCGCGTGCGGGACGCCTTCCATGTCGTGCTGACAGCGCTTGATCCCCTAGCGACGCTGGCCGACCTGCACCGGCTTTTCGCGAGCTTCCAACTGATCACATTCGACTTGCTACACGAAGGATCGACGGATGAGGCCCACGCGGTCAGCCTGCTCCGCACCTACCTCGCTCCCGTTGACGCGGCGCGGTCGGAGGATTTGTTTGTTCGCCTGACCCAGATTGCGCAGGACAGCGCCGGGCGGGCGGGTCAGTTCACCCGCTCCCTATTGCTGGCCCGCTTGCGGGGTCAATTTCGGTTCGAGGCGGCGGGACAATACCAAGCGGATCTGGCCAAGCTCGCGGATGAAGCGCGACTGGCGTTGGCGGAGATCGACGATCGGGTGGAGGGCCTTCACCTTCCTCGCGAGGCCTTGTCAGCCCAAATTGAACAAGCACTCGGGGCAAATCGTTTCGTCCAGATTAGCGGCCTGCCTGGCGCCGGCAAGTCGGTGGTGCTTCGCGGCCTGGTCGAGGCCGCGCTTACGAGCGGTCCGGTCATCTTTCTGAAGGCCGATCGCTTGCAAGGCAAAAGCTGGACTGCCTATGCGGCCGCCCTGCACCTGCAAACGAGCCGCTTGAGCGACCTGCTGACGGAGGTGGCGGCAGCGGGAACTCGAATTCTGTTCATCGATGGATTGGACCGGATCGAGGTCGAGCAAAGATCCATTGTCAACGACATCTTGAACCTGCTCGCCGGGGCTCCGGGCCATGAGGATTGGCGGGTGGTCGCGTCCGTGCGCGACAATGGTCTGGAGCCCTTGAGAACCTGGCTCTCGCCTCGCTGGTTGGCCGGTGGCGCCGCAGTCCTCGACGTGAAGGCGCTCGACAACACCGAGGCGACCATCTTGGCCAAGGCGCGGCCTCAGCTTCGCGCCCTGCTATTCGGATCCGCGCGGCTGCGCGAGCTCACTCGGCGACCGTTCTTCCTGTCCGTCCTGGCGCGTCTGCCCAACGTGGGCGCCATAGCGACGGAGAACGATCTAATCGAAGCCTGGTGGCGAGGGGGCGGTTACAACGCACCCGATGACCAGACGGGCGACCGTCAGAGAGCTCTCCTCGCCCTGGCCTGGGACGGTGCTCGGACCCTCGGGCGGCGCATGTCTGTCAGCGCGCTCGCCGGCACGCCGTTAGCGGCGCTACGCGCCGATGGCATCATCCGCGAAGTCCGGTCCGGTCACACGGTGGCGTTTTCCCACGACATCTATTTCGAGTGGGCGTTCCTGCACCTGCTCATCGATCGGGGTGAAACCTGGCCGGAGGTTCTCAGCGCCGTCGGCGAACCGCCCGGGCTGGGCCGGGTGATCGAGCTCTTGGCTCAAGTCTATTTCCTTAATCCTCCGACCTGGGCCGATCATCTGGGTCGCCTGGAAAAGCTGAGGCTGCGCAGTCAGTGGACGAGAGCGTGGCTGCTGGGTCCCTTTGGCAGTCCCGCCTTTGAGGATCAGGCAGCGCAAATGACCGCTGCCGGCTTTGACGGCGATCAGCCTCGACTGACGAGACTAGCGGTATGGTTCCAGGCAGAAAAGACCCGGCCCAATCCCAGAATCGTCGAGCAGGGGGCGGGCGCCGACGACGTACAGTTCACCCTGCGCATGGCCGACCTGCTCGCCTGGCCATCGGACTTCGAGGCCTGGGGTCGGCTCATCGACTGGCTCGTCAAACACAAGGATCGCATCTGGCCGGCGGCAACGGCGGATGTCGTCTCGGTGTTCGAGGTCTGGCAGAACGCGCTCGCCGATTTGGCGAACCCGCGCTCGGAAGCAATTCTTCAGCTTGCCAAGGAATGGCTCGAAGATATTGAAGATCGCCAATACCGAAGGGACACTCGGACGTTCGACTGGGGGCGCTGGTCGGGGATGATCGGCGACCTCGACGCTCTTGAGAAACGCTTGCGTGTCCTGCTGCTCCGAGCCGCCAGGGCCTATCCCGAATTGGTGCGCGGATATCTGGATCAGCTTCAATCCCACGATCGCCTCGCCAGCGTTGCGTTTGAAAATGTGCTGCAATATTCGCGGGTTTTGGCCGACACCCTGGCCGCCGAACTCTCCGACTGCGTCCGATCCCAAGTCTTGGACGAGCTGCCGGACGAGGCGCGGGCGAGACAGCTAGCGGAAAACGATCCGTTCGTCGGTTATGGCGACGATACTTTCGCGTGGCACCAGCTGTCGATTGCCCATGTAGGGCCATTCTTCACCTCTCCTTCCCCCAAACAGGAACCGTTCCGATCGCTGTTCCAGGTGGCGCCGGATGAGGCGCGCAGGCTGGTCGCCGACCTCTGCAACCACGCGATCACCGCCTGGCGGCAGCGCCATGCCCGCGGGGGCCATATGACGGCGCATCCCATCCCGCTGATGCTGCAATTTCCTTGGGGCGAACGAACGTTTTGGGGGGATGCGCACGTTTACCTCTGGTTTCGCGGGGTCTGGGGTCCGGACGCCGTGACGGGAGCGCTGATGGCGCTGGAGGCCTGGGCGCTTGGGCAACTTGAGAGCGGCCGTGTCCTGAACGAGGTGCTGCAGGAGACCTTGGAGGGCCATGAAAGCGCGGCGGCTCTTGGGATCGCCGTCAGCCTGATGCTGAACGCGCGGACCACAACGCCAGCGGGCGTACCTTTGATCGGCTCTGCCCGATTGTGGGGTTGGGATCTGAAACGATGGCAGCATGATCGCGGCCACAACCCAAACATGATCGCCTTCGCGACGTCCCACGACAGCGATGGGCGCGAAGCTCTTCGGGCGAGCAACGCGTTGGCCTTCCGCCAATGGTCCCTGCGTGACCTGGCTGTGCTCTTTGTGGTTAGTGCCGACTCGCTGATCCGAGAGGCCGCTCAAAACGCTATCCAGGCGTTCGAGCAAAATCCGCCTGTCGATTTCGCCGAGGAGTTGGAGGATCCCGAACGCCTCGCCGCGGCGCAACGAACGGCGCTGATCTGGTCACGGCTGGGAAATCCAGAGAACTATACCGTTGAGCCGACGTCCGACGGCACTGCCGTCGTGATCGCGCATACCAATCCCCATCAAAATGATCCGGATGTCGTTGAAGCGGCCGAACGCCTTAGGGCGATGAATGACCAAGCGGCCCTACAGCTCTGGGCGAGCGATTGTTTCGAGAAGAAGGGCCTCTCGGACCGCATGCCTTTGGAACAGGCGCTGGCGGGCGCCCGCGCGCTCGATCAACCGGACCTGTTTGAACAGCCCCGCGAATTTGGGATCCGCTCAATGGCTCAGAGCGCGGTGGCCGGCGTGGCCGCGGCGGCTCTGAGATTCGCCAGACTAACCTCCACCGACGCGGATTGGGCATGGCAAACGATCCGCCGAGCCGCCTTCACACCGGAGTCACCCCATGAGCTGTTCTTCGCCGGAGCGGTGGTTCCCGATCACCCGTGCATCTACGCGGCGCGCGGATTGGCCGCGATGGTGGGCGCCGCTCGGCACTCCAAGATGGCGCGCGAGACTCTGTTGCGCCTCGCCTTGCATCCGCTCGAGCTGGTCTCGGCGACCGTGCTTTCTGAAGCGATGGGCTGTTGGGTCCTCGACCGGAAATTCGCCTGGACAGCGTTCGATCTAGGGCTTCGGCTCTCGGTCGGCTACCCCGTGGAACGGCCGTCCGCCTACGGGTACCACCACACATCGAATCGGCATGCGATGGAGGCTTCGTACCAGGTAGCAGTTCGCCGCTTGAAGTCACGCCGCGCCGATTTCACGCTGCCGGCGCCACCCGCAGCGTGGGAGCGATCCACGTCCACGGACGCCGCAGCGCCTGCGCGGCCGCGCGGCCGCCGATCGCCGCGGGGCACAGGCTGGCGCGAACCCGAGACCTTCCTTCGATGGGATTTTCTACCGAAAGTGCTGAGGGGTGTACCGATCCGGCAAATCCTCGCGGACGCGGACTATCGGGCCGCCCTTCTGACGCTTTGCGAACAGCTACTGGACTGGACAATCCAACGGCTCGTGCCGCCGTGGGTGGACGAACAGGCGCCGGGTCAACGAGACCACCGCTCGACTGATATTCTCGAATGGCGCAGGAACCTCGGGCAATTTCTCGCCGAGGTGGGGCTGGTCCTACCAGCCGATGAAGTCCGCCGACGCTTCCTCGATCCAATCTTCGCCTTGGAAGATGAGTTAGCTCATTCCCTGATCGCACCGATCGTGGATGTGACGAGCGCGGCTGGCCTGCTCGATCCCGTTGTGGTCGCACCCTCTGCGCTGCCGACGCTGAATGGATGCGCCGATCGTATCCTAGCGTCGGGCGAATGGGCCAAAGGCCGCCGCTCCGGAGGCGATCTTCATGGGTACAATCTACCCATGATCGTGCGGGACGTCATGTTCGTTGCGCATCTCGACGCCGGCGGAGCCTTGAGGTTTGCGAACGGCGACTGGCGTGAGTTCGGTTTAATCTCCCCAATCATTGAGAGAATGACCCGGAGAGAATGACCCGCGCGGTTGGCGATGTTCCGATCGTCGCCCAGTCGTTTCTGATTGCCTGTGAGCGGGCGTTGCCTTTCGTGCCGGCGAGCTGGTTTGCTGAATTGGCGCTGTCGATGGTGAGTGATCATGGCCGGCCCAAAGGTTGGGAGAAATGGTCCTTGCCGGGCCGGCTAGCGAGTGTCGTCCAGTTGGTTGCCGAACAGAGACACCCTCTCGGCGAGGACGTCGCCAGAACGCTGCTTCGGACGCTGGACGCCCTGGTGGACATGGGTGATCGACGCGCGGCGGCGCTTCAGATCAGCGAGATATTCAAGGATGTTCGGACCGATCCCCCGACGGCCGACGCGGCCTAACGCGGCCGCTCTTGGCCCTCCGCCGGCGCGTTATGACTTGACGTGCGGTTCGCATGGGAAACCGCCTCTGATTCTCTCGCGGTGCAGGTCGGGCTGGGTTGACTGTGAACCGGCGTCGAATCCGGATCTCACCCCGTCCGTCGTCTAACTAATTGAATTGGCGTTGAAAATGGACGTTTGTCCGGGATTCTGTTGGCGCCGAACGGGAGCCTGCCAAGAACAATTTTCTGAATGATATCAAGATGTTGTACTGCTCGTTGGCGACCCAATTGGTCGCCGGCTCTTAGCCATTTTCGCCGCCAATTCCGCCTTTTGGGGTAAAGGGCTAGGCTCGGTGTGACGCCCGACTTCTCACAGCTCCATGTCGCTGTACGCGTGATACAGAAAAACTTTGACATCTCTATGGCCATCATCGATGCTGTGGTCCGTGTACAGCCATTTAAAATCGTACCTCCGTAACCTCTGTACCATCCAGGTCGGCTTCACCGCCCGCGCCCGGTTCCAGGCTGCCGCGCTTGAAGGTCCTCCGCTCCGACCAAACAGGCGTGAAACTGGTGCGCGGCTTCTTCATCGTTGAAGCGCCAAGGGTCGCTGACGGCGACGAGATCGGACGTCTGCTCGAAGCGTGGTACGGCGCCAAAGCCCGCCACAAATTTGCGGAGCGACTAGAAGCCAACCTCCCGCGCTTCTCGGGCCCGGAGAAGCACCGCCCCACCAGGATCATGGTGCGCCAACTCAAGCGCCGCTGGGGTTCGATGTCTCCCTCCGGTCGCCTCCTTCTGAATCGGCGCCTCATACAGGCCCCAACCGAATGTATCGACTACGTCATCACGCACGAGCTCTGCCATCGAGCCGAAGCCCACCATGGCCCCGCCTTTATTGAGCTGCTAGGCCGCGTAATGCCCGACTGGCCACGACGCAAAGAGCGCCTCGAAAAAGTGATGGCATAGCAAGCAAGTCGCGACGATCGAGGTTTCTCCAGGTCCAGCGTGGCTAACCGCGACATTCCGCTGGACTTCTGTTGGCACCAGAGCGTTGGTGTCCGTGCTGGTGGCCGACTGACCGGGCGCCAGCCGCCCCGACCGGCTTGGCTGGCGGGGCCTTGGGTGGTGCGAGCGCCACGTTCGGCGCGCACCAACCGCAGGAGCCGACCATGACACCAAACCAGACCGACAACGTAACAACTGCCGCAGCACCACAGGCCGTCGAAGGGGTACGCGGCAAGCGCAAGGTGAAGGGCCCAGCGATCACGAAGCCGACGGCGCCCCAGGATGGCCGCCAGACCAAGCAGGCGGTGATCATCAACCTGCTCCAACGTTCGCAGGGTGCCTCTATCGCCGAGCTGGTGAAGGCCACCGGCTGGCAGAACCACTCCATCCGCGGCGCCATCAGTTTCACTCTCAAGAAGCAGCTCGGCGTCAACGTCACCTCGCAGCGCGATGAGATGCGTGGCCGCGTCTACCGCATCGGCAGGGCCGCCAAGCCCGGCAAGGCGTCCGGTGGTCGCACCAAGAAGCGGTCGTGAGCGGGGTTGACCTGGAGGAGCGGCTGCGGACGCTCGCGACCATGGACATCGCAGCCCTCCGAGCCGAGTGGCGACGCCTGTATCGGGTGTCGCCCCCCACTCGTCTCCGCCGCGATCTCCTCACCCGCGGTGCCGCCGACAAGTGGCAAGAAGCGGCCCAGGGCGGGTTGCCCGGCGCCGTCCGTCGTCGCCTGCTCGCCCTGGCCGAAGGTGGGCAGGAGGAAGGCCAGGTAGTGCGGGTTCAGCCGGCACCTCGCCTCCGTCCCGGCACTCGCCTACTGCGCACCTGGCGCGGTCGCACCATGAGCGTCACGGTGCTGGAGGACGGCTTCTTGTTCGACGACCGCCGCTACACCTCCCTCACCAAAATCGCCAAAGCCATCACCGGCGCCCACTGGTCCGGCCCCAGGTTCTTCGGCCTGGCCAAGGCGCGACCGGTCCTTGATGGCGTCTCAAACCCCGATGAGACGGTATCCGATGCCGGCTAAGGGCAGGGGAGCGAGCGCATCGCCAGCGGGGAGGAGCGACGGCGTTCGCCGCTGCGCCATCTACACCCGCAAGTCCTCCGAGGAGGGGCTGGAGCAGAGCTTCAACTCGCTGGACGCCCAGCGCGAGGCCTGCGAGGCCTACATCGCCAGCCAGCGTCACGAGGGTTGGCGGGTCCTGCCCACCGCCTACGACGACGGTGGCATCTCCGGCGGCACCATGGACCGACCCGCCCTGCTACAGCTGCTGCGGGACATCCGAGCCCGCAAGGTCGACCTGGTCGTGGTCTACAAGGTCGATCGGCTCACCCGATCCCTCGCCGACTTCGCCAAGATCGTCGAGGTGTTCGACGCCAACGGCGTGTCCTTCGTCTCGGTCACCCAGCAGTTCAACACCGCCAGCAGCATGGGTCGCCTCACCCTCAACATGCTTTTGTCCTTTGCCCAGTTCGAGCGTGAGGTCACGGGGGAGCGCATCCGCGACAAGATCGCTGCCTCCAAGCGCAAGGGGATGTGGATGGGAGGCGTCCCACCCCTCGGCTACGACATCCAGGACCGAACCCTCGTCATCAATGAGGAGGAAGCCCAGACCGTCCGCTACATCTTCGAGACCTACGTCACCCTCGGTGCCGTCCGTCCCCTGCAGGAGCTGCTGGACGCCGAGCGCATCACCACCAAGCGGCACATCTCGGCCAAAGGGAACAGCTACGGCGGCCGGCCAATCTCCCGCGGCTATCTCTACCGCATCCTGCAGAACCGCCTGTACCGAGGCGAGATCGTCCACAACGGTCAAACCTACCCCGGCCAGCACGAGCCGATCATCGATGCCGACCTCTGGGATCGGGTGCAGGCCCAGCTCGAACAGAACCGCGTCGAGCAGCGCGCCCAGCAAACGACTATCCAGACCAGCATGTTGGCGGGGCTCGTCACCGACCAAGCCGGCGACAAGCTGGTCCCGACCTATTCCAACAAGAACGGCAAGCGGTATCGGTATTACGTCTCCCAGAGCCTCATCACAGGAACCCGCGGCAACGCTCCCCATGCCATCCGTGTCCCGGCTGCGGATCTGGAACGTCTGGTCTCGCACCGGCTCTGCCGCTGGCTCACCAGCCCAGGGGAACTGATCGATGCACTCGCCTCAAACGTCCCAGCAACGAAGCATCCGGCCACCATCGCCGCGGCCGCCAAACTCGCGACCACCTGGAACGTCACCCCGACCGTCAGCCGCTGCGACTTCCTAAAGGCCATCGTCGACCGCATCACGATCACCGACACCAGCATCACCATCGCCATCCGCCCGCTCGCGCTTGCCCAGCATCTGCTTGGCAGAAACGGCAACACCATCAGCGCCGTTACCAACGCCGACCTTGATATCCAGGACCCCATCGTCCTCACCATCTATGCGCAGCTCTGCCGGACCGGGCTGGCAATGAAGCTGGTGGCGGAAGGACCCGACGCCACCCCTGATCCGGATCCAACGTTGATCCGCCTCCTCGCCCGCGCGCATGCGATGCGCAACGAACTTGAGGCCGGAAATCACGACAGCATCGAAGCCTGCGCCAACGCGATGGGCGTTACGAGCTCCTATGTCGGCCGCATCGTCCGCCTGGCCTATCTCGCGCCGGACATCACCACCGCCATCCTTGATGGTCGCCAGCCCGCCAACCTCACAGCCGCGCGGCTTGCGCAGACCAGCGACCTACCGCTCGCCTGGAGCGACCAGCGCCGGGTTCTCGGTTTCGCCTGAAGCCCCAGTAGCCACCCATATTGATGCGCTTTGGCATCCATCGCCCCGCATCGGCGATGCACTGAACCGTACCAAAAAACTGGGTCTCAGAGACTGTCGCCGCCGAAGCCCTCAAAAACCGGTCAGAGACCGTCTCTGGCGTCGCTTGCGGACCATCGTCGCCGCAAAATCCCACGGCATAACGGGGTTGTTTTTGTAAACCGAAATTCAGTTGAAATTATGCGATATCATGGAGTTACGCTGGCGGAGGGAACAGGCGGTTTCGAACCTGTCTCTGGTCATCCCGGCGCAAATAACAGGGAATTTTGCGCAGTTGGCCCCTGATCGACCCTCGGAACCCGTAATTTATTGCGTCATTCCAGTGACTTGTCCCCACATTCCCTGCTCAACGGAACAGGGAATGCTTTGCTCATTAACAGGGAATTTTTATCCCAAGAACAGGGAAAATCTGCGCAAGCTTCAGTGGCGGACCGGCCATCGCGCATCAGGGGCCAAGTGCGAGCAGTAGAGGGCGCGGGCCAACCGACTCATCCGTCGAAGACCGCGTGAATCATGATTGTCCGGCGACGACGGAAACAGTCGATGGCTTGGCCGGTGGCGTCGCAGGTCCCTATCCACGGCTCGATGATTTTCTAGCAGAACGTCTTACTGCGGAAATATATGTCGTCACTCGTTCTTGCCGACCGCATTCGGATACCGGGCGTGCGCCACCGGCTCATCGGGTGCGATTAGGGTTGGCCGCGCCTCGTCCAACAAAGACAACGACGACACCTGCGCGGCCCCGCGCTGCGACAGGATGGATCAACAGGTCGCTGTCGCGTCAGCTACGTAGAAACTCTAAGCAGGGCGGAAGGGGAATCAAGACTTGCGGCTCGTTCGTCCACGAGTTCGCCTACGATGCCGCCCACAGCGACTCCTAGAGACGCCGAAGTCTCAAACCTAGTCAGCGAAATGGCACGCGGCCCAGTGGCTGGGCCGAACTTCTCGCAGTTCGGGGCGGGCGGTGGCACATACGTCTCGTGCCATCCAGCAACGGGTGCGGAAGGGGCAGCCGGAGGGCGGATCGATCGGGCTTGGGACGTCACCGTTTAGAATAATTCGCGGGCGACCGGTGGAGCCCTCGCTGCCCGGAATAGCGGATAGCAAAGCCTGAGTGTAGGGCATACGCGGGTCGGCATACAGATCCTCGGCACTCGCGAGCTCTACCAGATGGCCAAGATACATCACCCCGACGCGGTCGCTCAGATATTCCACCACCGAAAGATCGTGGGCGATGAAGAGGTATGTGAGGCCGAATTCCTTCTGGAGGTCCGACAGCAGGTTCAGCACCTGCGACTGGACCGACAGATCGAGCGCCGAGACCGGCTCGTCGGCGACAATGAATTTGGGGCGCGTGGCGAGCGCCCTGGCGATGCCGATGCGCTGGCGCTGACCGCCGGAGAACTCATGCGGATAGCGGTCGAGGTGCTCGCGCCGCAGGCCCACGACGTCGATCAGTTCCTCGACGCGGGCCTCACGCTCCGCACGGCCGACGCCCTGGATTGCGAGGCCCTCGCCGACGAGCGTTCGGACATTCATGCGCGGGTCGAGCGAGCCGTGAGTATCCTGGAAGATTGCCTGGATGCCGCGCCGCATGGCCTTCAGCCGCGCGGAGCCGGCCGCGAGGATATTTTCGCCCTCGAAAAGGACCTCCCCCGATTGCGGCGTTTCGAGCCGCAGGATGGAGCGCCCGAGTGTCGTCTTGCCGCACCCCGACTCGCCGACCAGACCGAAGGTCTCGCCGCGCTTGACGCTGAAGGAGACGTCGTCCACGGCCTTCAGCCAGTTGTCGTCGTCCCGCAGCAACCGGCCGCGCAGCGGGAAATATGTGCGTAGATGCCGCAGCTCGAGCAGCACTTCGTTCGCCGGCTCGTTCATCGCGTCGCCTCATAGAGCCAGCAGGCGGCCACGTGCCCATCACCCAGATCGCGCGGCCCGGGGTCCGCCGTGCACTCGGCGCGGGCATCCGGGCAGCGCGGGCGGAAGGGGCAGCCCTTCGGCATACGCATCGGGTTGGGGACAGCGCCGCCGATCGTGTTCAACCGCTGACCGTGCCGCGCGCGCGAAGGCATGGAGGCGAGGAGCGCGCGGGTATAGGGATGCTTCGGGTCGCCTGTGACCTGCTCGACCCGACCGCGCTCCATGATGCGGCCGCCATACATCACGACGACCTGTTCACAGAGCTCCTGGACCACGCCGATATCGTGGGTGATCAGCAGCACGGCCGTGTTCGCGCGCCGGCGCAGGTCGCGCACGAGGTCGAGGATCTGTGCCTGAATCGTAACGTCCAGCGCCGTGGTGGGTTCGTCGAGGATCAACAATTCCGGTTCGTTCGCGAGCGCCATGGCGAGCATCACCCGCTGGCGCATACCACCGCTCAGCCGGTGCGGGTATTCGTGCACGCGCAGCTCCGGCGAGGGGATGCCGACCATGCGCAGCAGCGACACGGCGCTTTCCATCGCCGCTTCCTTTCCCAGCGAACTGTGCGCGCGCAGCACTTCCATTACCTGGGTGCCGACCGTGTAGACAGGATTGAGCGCCGTCATCGGGTCTTGGAAGACGAGGCAGATATGGCGCCCCCGGATCGCCTGCATCTGACGTTCCGGTAGGTGGGCGATGTCGCTGCCACGGAACATCACGCGCCCTGCGGCGACATACCCGGGCGGCTCGACCAGGCCCATGATGGACAGCGAGGTGACGCTCTTGCCGGAGCCAGATTCGCCGACGATGCCGAGGCTGGCACCCGGGGCGATGTCGAATGTCACGCCGTTCACCGCCTTCACCACGCCACTCCGGGTGCGGAAGTAGGTGTGTAGGTCTTCGACGGACAGCAGCGTCTCGGCGGCGTGACCGCTCATCGGCCGGGCGTCATCGCTGGGTGCGTACCTGGCCCGCCTGCATGACCATCCGCACGTCGCGGAGGCGCCCCAGATCCGTCAGCGGATCGCCGTCGACGACGATCACGTCGGCGACCTTGCCAGGCGCGAGCGTTCCGAGCTTGTCGTCGATGCCGATGACCTTGGCGGCAAGACCGGTACCCGCGACGATCGCCTCCATCGCCGTGCAGCCGCCCTCGCGCATCAGTTCAAGCTCCAGCGGCAGTCCCTCGATCACGGTGAAGCGCCAGCCCGCGTCGGTGCCGGCAACCCAGGTGACACCGGCCTCGCGCATCTTGCGGAACTGAGAAAGATTGTCGTCGAACATGCGCAGCCAGCGGTCGAGCACGCGCTGGTCCTGGGGTAGCAACGGGCCATGCGCCTGGCGCGTGCGATATTCCCTAAGTACGTACCCGCCGACCGCGAGCGTACTGGTGACGGGAATGCCGGCCTTGGCGACCATGGCGGCAGCGCGCGGGTCGAATTCCTGCCTGCCGTCAGCGCTCACCAGGAAGCCGCCATGCTCGATCTGATCGAACCCGGCCTCCACCACCCATTCGATCGCCTGCGCACACAGGCAATGAGCGGTGATGCGCCGGCCGAGGCGGTGCGACTCATCGGCCAGCGCCGTGAGTTCGCCCAGGTTGTAGGAGGGCAGCCAGGACATGGTGTTGAGGGTTCCGCCGCCGGTCGCCATCACCTTGGTGAAGTCGGAGCCGGCCTTGGCCATCGCCCGCACCTTGAGGCGCACACCCTCCTCGCCGTCGGCTTCGCCGCCGAAATACCAGGTGTGCCCGCCGGTGATCGTGATCGGCTGGCCGCAGGCGAGCACGCGCGGGCCCTCGCCATAGCCGAACGAGAGCGCGCGGCGAACGTTGAAGACCGTGTTACGCGCACCGCCGACGTCGCGAACCGTGGTGATGCCGGCGCGCAAGGCGCGGGCGGCGTTGGCCATCGAGATCGCCACCAGCACCCCGTCGTCCTCGCGTACCGCATCCTCCAGCGACAGCCCATCGCCCGGCAGGTTCAGATGCACATGTGTATCGATCATTCCCGGCAGAATCGTGCAGCCGGGGAAAGCCAGCTCCGTCGTGGGCTGGCCCGGCGGCGCGGCCGGAACCTCGCCCGTGAAGCTTCCGAGAATACGCTCGTCCTCGATGACCAGGGTGGCATTCTCCGTCACCCCACCGGCACCGTCGATCAGCCGGTCGGCCCGAATCGTCGTTCGCACCGCTATCTCCCTGAAGAATGCTTCCCCCCGCCGCCGATGGCCGCGAGGGGAAAGCGGTCAGCCTACTTCGTGATTGCCGCGGCACCGAAATATTCGAATCCGCCGCCTTCCCATGTCAGGCCAGTGAGCTTCTTGGAGGTCATCACCAGGTCGATGTTCTGATGCAATGGCATCTCCACCGCCTGTTCCATGATGATCTTCTGCGCCGCCTTGTAGATCCCGATGCGCTTGGCGGGATCGGTCACCTGCTGGCCCTCGGTCAGCAGCTTCGTCAGCGCCGGGTTGGTGTAGTGGCTCCAGTTGAAATACTGGCCCGGCAGGAACCAGAAGTGCAGGCCGTCTGGATCGACGTCGACGAACTGCAGCGGCGTCATGTTGATCTGGCCCTTGATGTTGGCTGCAAGCCAGGCCGGAACCGCCAACTGCTGCACCGTTGCGTCCATGCCGAACTTGAGCAGGTAGCCCTGGATGGCCTGCGCCAGCAGCGGGTACTCGGGCACCGTGGAGATCGCCGTGAGCTTGATGGTCAGCGGCTTGCCGTCTTTCTCCCAGAACTTGCCGGTCTTGGTCCAGCCATCCGCCTTGAGCAGTGTCGCCGCTTTGGCGGGGTCGTAACTGTACATGTGCTCGAGCGAGGGATCATAGGCCGTCATGCCCTTCTCAAGCGGTGTGTTGGAGATCGGGTGCGCGCCCGCGTCGGCGAGCTTGCTGACGCCGTTCTTATCCACCGCATACATGATCGCCTTGCGCACCGCGAGGTCATTCGTCGGCCAGAGGCTCGCGTTGATTGGCGCGAATATTCCCATGCCGCTGATCGGCACCGGCACCGCGTTGTAGCGCCCACCGGCCTTCAGCGCGTTCCAGAACACGCCTGGCGTCTCCTGCATCATCACGGACTGGCCGCTCTGGAACTGGTTAATGCGCGCCTGTGAGTTCGGAACGATATCGTACGTGATCTGAGCGATATCAGGTGGTCCACTGTGACCTGTCGCGGCCGGTCCCCACTTGTAAGCGTCATTCCGTTCGATCACGAGGCTCTGGTTCGGCTTGTAGCTCACGAACTTGAACGGTCCGGTGCCGGTCGGGTGCAGGCCGACGTCCTTGCCCCACTTCTTGATCGCGGTGGGGGACTGCATGCTGAGGTACGGCTCGGTGAGATGCGCGAGCAGCGGCGCGTAGGGGGCGGAGCAGGTGAACTCCACCGTGTATTTCCCGGTTGCCTTCGCGGTCTTGCATGGGCCGAGCAGGCCCAGCGCCGACTTCGACTGTGTCGCGGGACTGGTGATGTAGTCGATATTCGCCACCACGGCCGCGGCGTCGAACGGAGTTCCGTCTTGGAAGAGAT
>JAJZVE010000799.1 GCA_021845835.1 Pseudomonadota bacterium
CAGGTTCGGCAGCGCAGCGCCGATCAGCGCCCGTAGCCGCGCTTCGTGGACCGGCGCGACGTAGGCCGAGAGCAGGCAGATCGCCACCGCGTCATAGCCGCCGGCGGCGAGCGCAGGCAGCAGGTCGCGCCGCACCTCGTCCTCGTCGAGGGGCTGGACGGTGCGGCCGCGCGCGTCGATGCGCTCCGTCACCTCGAAGCAGTCGCGCCGCGCCACCGGCGGCGCCGGCTTGGCGTAGCGCAGGTCGTAGATGTTGCGCCGGTCGTGGCGCTGCAGGAACAGAATGTCGCGGAAGCCGCGCGTGGCGACGAAGGCGACGCGGGCGCCCTTGCGCTCCAGGATCGCATTGGTGGCAACGGTCGAGCCATGCACCAGGTCGCGCACCGCGGCCGGCGCGATCCCGGCGGCGCCGAGGGCGGCGAAGGCGCCGATATCCGGCTGCTGCGGCGTGCTGGGTACTTTCGCCACCAGCACCCGGCCGCCGTCCACGCCCACCAGGTCCGTGAACGTCCCACCGACCTCGATGCCGACACGCATCGCGTTCATCCCGTGTCCCCCGATCGGCGCAGCCTAGACCTGCGTCCGCGAATTGAAAAGGGGATGAAAATTTGCCGCCAATTTTGTATGCGTGGCAGACGGCGCGCCGGTCTGCCACGCTGGCGCGGCTGCTACGTCGCGCGGGCCGCGCGCCGCAGTCAGGACGATCCCCGCGGCAGGAGACAGAATTGAGCAACGCTCCCACGGCAGTGCTCGGCGCCCGGGCCGGCGAGTCGGAGGACGGCGCGATCGGGCAGAAGCTGCGGCTGCGGCGCCGGATCAAGGGCCTGTCGCTGCAGGACCTGGCCGGCCGCTCCGGCCTGTCGATCGCGCTGCTGAGCCAGATCGAGCGCGGCGTCACCATGCCCTCGCTGCGCTCGCTGCGGCAGATCTGCCAGGCGCTCGATATGCCGATGGGCTGGCTGTTCGACCCGCCGGGGACCGAGCATGCCGACGTGCTGGTACGCGCACCGTCGCGGCGGCGCATGGACCTCGGCCCGAAGGGCATGTTCAAGGAACTGATGTCGCCCGACTCGGTGCCGGACATCCAGATGATCCGCATCGTCGTGTATCCCGGCGGCAGCACCGGCGATCTGCCCTACAACAACGAACGCGGCGCCAAGTGCGGCACCGTGATCGCGGGCGTGCTGGGGCTGGAGGTGGACGGACGGCACTTCACGCTGGAAGCCGGCGATTCCTTCGCGTTCAGGGCGACCCAGTTGCATCGCTTCTGGTGCATCGGCGAGCAGCCGGTGGAGCTGATCTGGGTGGTGACGCCCGCCGTCTATTGAGGCGACCGCCGCCGCCGCGCCGTTGACGCTTCCTTCACCCGCCGCCGCCATCCTGCCGGCCGGACCCGGCAGGATGGTGGGCAGTGGACGCGAAACCGTTTTCCGAAGACATCCCGGCGCTTGACCCTGTCCTGGTGCCGCCGCGCCTGTGCGGGCCGGCGGCGCTGTCGCATCTGGCCTATGCCGGCGCGCCGGAGGCGGCGCTGTTCCGCGCCATCGAACGCAGCACGCCGGACCTGGCCGAGGCCGCGGCCTATGCGCTCGACGCGGCCACCATCCATGCGCTGCAGCAGCGGCCGGAGGCGGCGGCGGCGCTGCAGCGCCAGGCGCTCGCGGCCGGCGCGCTGTACCGGCTCGCCGACCCGCTGGGCCGCCGCTCGGCGGCGCCGCTGCGGCTGCTGGCGCTGCTCGCGCCCGGCGACCTGATGGCGAACACGCCGCTCGACTTCATCACCATGCATCTCGACGTGCAGCTCGACCTGCTGTTCATGGTGCCCGGCCGCGCGCTGCCGCCGGTGCTGCCGGAGCATGACGTGGCGTTTTTCGCCGCCTCCGACGCCGATCCGGCGGTGCTGGCGCGTCTGGCCGCGCTGCAACCGATCTGGCCGCGGCCGACGCTGAACGATCCCGCCCGCGTGCTGCGGCTCGGGCGCGAGGCGCTGGCGACGGCGCTGCGCCGCCGTCCCGGCCTGCTGGTGCCGCCGATCCGGCGCCTGCGGCGGCGCGATGCCGCCGCGGCGGCGCTTGCCTATCCGCTGCTGGTCCGCCCGGTCGGTACGCATGCCGGGCACGGCCTCGCGCACATCGCCGACCCGGCCGGGCTGCGCGCGCATCTCGCCACGCTCGACGCGGCCGAGGTGTTCGCCACGCCGTTCGTCGATTATCGCGGTGCCGACGGGCTGTACCGCAAATACCGCATCGCCGTCGTCGCCGGCCGGCCGTTCCTGTGCCACATGGCGGTGTCGGCGCACTGGATGGTGCATTACCTGAACGCCGGCATGGCCGAGAGCGCGGCCAGGCGCGCCGAGGAAGCGGCGGCGATGGCGACGTTCGACGCCGGCTTCGCGCGCCGCCACGCCGCGGCGCTGGCGACCATCACGGAATGGGCGGGACTCGATTATTACCAGATCGACTGCGCCGAGCTGCCGGACGGCAGGCTGCTGCTGTTCGAGGCCGATGTCGCCGGCATCGTCCATATGATGGACCCGCCGGCGCTGTTTCCCTACAAGCCGCCGCAGATGCAGCGCGTCATGGCGGCGTTCGGTGCCCTGCTCGCCGACGCGGCCGGCCGGCAGGCGATGCGCCCCGCCGCCTGACCGCGCGCGTCGCCGCCGGCGTCATCCGATGCGCCGGGCCAACGGGCCACAGCCCGGCGCAAAATCTTGCCGCGCCGGCATCCCGATCACGCTTTCGTCAGTCGCGCGGCTATGTTGTGCAGTGCGGCAATGAACGGAGACGGAGAACCGGCTGTGGCAGGCGTGGATGCGTTGCCGGAGGCAGGCAACGTCGTGTTCCTCTCGCGCAGGAACGAGGCGGTTCCGGACCGCAGGCGGACCGCGATCGCGCGGCTGCGTGCCCTGCTGCCGCGCGGCGGCATCCTCTACGCCGTGCGCCGTGCCCATGACGCCGGCTTCGGCTGGATCGTCTGCGATTTCTACCGCATCGAGGGCGGCGAGGTGACCTGTCTGACCGAGGAGGTGGCGCGCGCGCTGGACTGCCTCGATCCGGCGCGCGAGATCGGCGTGAAGCTCCGTCGCGCCCAGGGCTTCGATCCGCTGGCGGCGGCGATCGACGGGCGGCTCTCTACCCTGCTGCACGGCGCGCCGGGCGAGATCGGTCAGC
>JAJZVE010000800.1 GCA_021845835.1 Pseudomonadota bacterium
AACAGCCCGGCCGCTCCCATACCGCCGCCGACGCACATCGTCACCACGCCGTAGCGCACGCCGCGCCGCTTGCCCTCGATCAGGATATGCGCGGTCATGCGCGCGCCCGACATGCCGTAGGGATGGCCGATGGAAATGGCGCCGCCATCGACGTTGAGCCGCTCGTCGGGAATGCCGAGCCGGTCGCGGCAGTAGAGCACCTGCACCGCGAACGCCTCGTTCAGCTCCCACAGGCCGATGTCGTCCATGCTCAGCCCGTGCTGCTGCAGCAGCTTCGGCACCGCGAACACCGGGCCGATGCCCATCTCGTCCGGGTCGCAGCCGGCCACCGCCATGCCGCGATAGGCGCCGAGCGGCTGCAGCCCGCGCCGCTCCGCCTCCTTCGCCTCCATCAGCACCGCCGCCGCCGCGCCGTCGGACAACTGGCTCGCGTTGCCGGCGGTGATGCAGCGGCCTTCCTTGATGCGCTGCCCGTCCTTGAACACCGGCTTCAACGCGGCGAGATCCTCGAGGCGCGTCTGCGGCCGGTTGCCCTCGTCCAGCGACAGCGTCACGCTGCGCTCGCTGACCGCGCCGGTCGCCTTGTCGGTGACCAGCATGGTCGTCGTCATCGGCGCGATTTCCCGCGCGTAGCGCCCGGCCTGCTGCGCCGCCGCCGTGCGCTGCTGGCTCTGCAGCGCGTATTCGTCCTGCGCCTCGCGGCTGACCTTGTAGCGTTCGCCGACCACTTCGGCGGTTTCCAGCATGGTCATGTAGAGCGCGGGCACCCGCTCCTGCAGCGCCGGGTCCTGCGCGCGATAGCGGTTCATGTGCTCGTTCTGCACCAGCGAGATGGACTCCAGCCCGCCGCCGACCGCGATGTCGAGGCCATCGACCACGATTTCCTTGGCCGCGGTGGCGATCGCCATCAGGCCGGAGGCGCATTGCCGGTCCAGGCTCATGCCCGCGACACTGGTCGGCAGCCCTGCGCGCAGCGCGCATTGCCGGGCGATGTTGGAGCCCGTCGATCCCTGCTGCAGCGCCGCGCCCATGACCACGTCGCCGACCTCGGCCGGGGCGATCCCGGCGCGTTCCACCGCCGCCGCGATCGCGTGCCCGCCGAGCGCCTGCGCCTGGGTGTTGTTGAACGCGCCGCGATAGGCCTTGCCGATCGGGGTGCGGGCGACGCTGACGATGACGGCTTCGCGCATGCGGGTCTCCTTGGAACTGGTTGGCCGGTACGGCCGGCGGATGCGCGCGACCATGCCCTGCGCCGGGCGGGTGTGACAAGTTCGCCCCCGGCGCGGGCGCGTGCCATCTCGACAGGGCGCAGCCCCGGCGGGCATGATTTGTCCGACCGACACCACAGGCGCCGGGCAAGAAGGGGATTGCGAATGTCCACAGTGATCAAGGGCGGCACCATCGTCGCCGCCGACCGCTCCTACGAGGCCGATATCCGGGTGGAGGGCGAGCGCATCGCCGAGATCGGGCCGAACCTGAAGGGCGACACGGTGGTGGATGCCCAGGGCGCCTATGTCATCCCCGGCGGCATCGACCCGCACACCCACCTGGAAATGCCCTTCATGGGCACGACGGCGGCCGAGACGTGGGAGAGCGGCACCTTCGCCGCCCTGTCCGGCGGCACCACGACCGTGGTCGATTTCGTCATCCCCGGCGAGGACGGGCTGCTGCCGGCGCTGGCGGCGTGGGAGGGGCGGGCGACGAAAAGCGCGTCCTCCGACTATTCCTATCACATGTGCATCACCGGCTGGTCGCAGCAGGTGTTCGAGGACATGGCGAAGGTGGTCGGGCGCGGCATCAACACCTTCAAGCATTTCATGGCCTACAAGGGCGCGCTGATGGTGAACGACGACGAGATGTTCGCCTCGTTCCAGCGCTGCGCGGCGCTGGGCGCGCTGCCGCTGGTGCATGCCGAGAACGGCGACATCGTCGCGGCGCTGCAGGAAAAATACATGGCGAACGGCACCACCGGCCCCGAAGGCCACGCCTATTCCCGCCCGCCGGAGGTGGAGGGCGAGGCGACCAACCGCGCCATCATGATCGCGGATGCCGCCGGCGTGCCGGTCTATATCGTCCATGTCTCCTGCGAGCAGTCGCACGAGGCGATCCGCCGCGCGCGGCAGAAGGGCATGCGCGTGTACGGGGAGCCGCTGATCCAGCACCTGACGCTGGACGAGGGCGAATACTTCAACCGCGACTGGGACTATGCGGCGCGCCGCGTGATGTCGCCGCCGTTCCGCAACAAGGCGCACCAGGACAGTTTGTGGGCCGGGCTCGCCGCCGGGTCGCTGCAGGTGGTGGCGACCGACCACTGCGCCTTCTCGACCGAGCAGAAGCGCTTCGGCCTCAATGACTTCCGCAAGATCCCCAACGGCACCGGCGGGCTGGAGGACCGGCTGTCGGTGCTGTGGACCAAGGGCGTCGAGACCGGGCGGCTGACGCCGAACGAGTTCGTCGCCGTCACCTCCACCAACATCGCGCAGATCCTGAACATCTATCCGCAGAAGGGCGCGATCGTGCCGGGGGCGGACGCCGACATCGTGGTGTGGGACCCGAAGCTGTCCAAGACCATCGCGGCGGCGAACCAGAAGTCGATCATCGACTACAACGTGTTCGAGGGGTTCGAGGTGCGCGGCCTGCCCCGCTATACGCTCTCGCGCGGGGAGATCGTCTGGTCGCACGGCAAGAACGACCAGCCACGCCCCGGCCGCGGCCGCTTCGTCGCCCGCAAGCCGTTCCCGGCGGTGAACCAGGCGCTGTCGAAGTGGAAGGACATCACGGCGCCACGCGCCGTCACCCGCTCGCCGGAACACATGCCGATCGGCGTCTGAGCCGTCCGGCCCCGCCCCTGGCACGCCGGGGGCGGGCCGTGTCCTGGCGGGGGCGCCGCCGGCGTGGGCCGGCGGCGCCCCTGTCGTGTCACCGCTCGGCCGGCGCCAGCGTGGTCGCCGCGTGCGGCACCAGGGCCTCGAGCGATTTCGCGCGCGTCTCGATGCCGAACAGCGCCACCAGGATCGCCAGCAGCAGCAGCAGCGCGGCGGCGAGCGCGATCACCCCGGCGACGCCGAAGGTGTGGAACAGCGGCACCGTCAGCTGCGGCGTGATGATCGTCATCAGCCGGCCGGCGGTGTTGCAGAAGCCGTTGCCGCGCATCCGCACCT
>JAJZVE010000801.1 GCA_021845835.1 Pseudomonadota bacterium
TCAGCATGGCGAAATAGAGCCAACTGAACGCGCCGATCAGCACCGCGCCGAAGATATAGACGCGCCGCCGGCCGAAGCGGTCCGACAGGTGCCCGGCGAGCGGCACCGTCACCAGCGACACCACCGCGGCCACCAGCACCGACACCAGCAGCAGGTCGCGCGAGGCATGCAGCGCCGAGAGGCCGTAGGAGAACACGAAGGCGGTGAAGATGTAGAACGGTGCCTGTTCGGCCATGCGCACCAGCGCGCTGAGGATGATCTCGCCCGGATGCTGCCGCCAGACCTCGGCGAGCGGCGCGCGCAGCACCGCGCCTTCCTCCACGACACGGCGGAATGCCGGCGTTTCCAGGATGCCGAGGCGGATCCACAGCCCGATCCCGACCAGCACGATGCTGAGCACGAACGGGATGCGCCAGCCCCAGGTCGCGAACTGGTCGCCGGAGATCGCGCTGAACGCCAGCACGGCGAGATTGGCGAGGAACAGCCCGGCCGGCACGCCGAGCTGCGGCCAGGAGGCGACGAAGCCGCGATGCGCGTTGCTGCGCGACCACTCCATCGCCAGCAGTACCGATCCGCCCCACTCGCCGCCGACGCCGATGCCCTGCAGCACGCGCAGCACGGTCAGCAGGACGGCGCCCCAGACGCCGATGCTGTTGTAGCCCGGCACCAGCGCGACCAGGAACGTCGCCACCCCCATCAGCATCAGGGTCGCGATCAGTGTCGATTTGCGGCCGATACGGTCGCCGAAATGGCCGAAGATCGCTGCCCCCACCGGGCGCGCAACGAAGCCGCCGGCATAGATGCCGAACGCCTCCAGCGTGCCGACCAGCGGATCGGCGTGCGGGAAATAGAGCTTCGCGAACACCATGCCGGTGACGGTGCTGTAGAGGAAGAAATCGTACCACTCGATGGTGGTGCCGATCGTACTCGCGAGCACCGCCCGGCGCAGTTGCGTGCGATGTTCCGCATCCGTAAGCGTGGCGCCGGCCATGCCGGCGCTCGCGCGGGTCTGTGTCATTTTTGTTATCCTCCCGATTCCCTGGCGAATCGTCGAACCATTGCGTGCAGTGGTGCCACAGTGTCAGGAACTTGTCATCACGTCTGTCTGACGGCGCTCGACCGCCGCCTGGAAGCGCCGGGCCAGCGCCCCGTAGAGCGGCCGCGGGCAGACCAGGCGGGACACGCCGAACGCCAGCATCGCGGTCGCCAGCAGCGGAATCGTCATGCGCTGGTTGTCGGTCATTTCCATCACGATGATGGTGGCCGTGATCGGCGCCTGCACCACGCCCGAGAAATAGGCCACCATGCCGAGCAGTACGACCGCGCTCTCCGGCGCCCGCGGCACCAGCCCGGCCAGCCACTCGCCGAGGCCCGCGCCGACCGAAAGCGAGGGCGCGAAGATGCCGCCCGGCATGCCGGACAGGTACGACACCACCGTCGCCAGCAGCTTCAGCAGCGCATAGAGCGGCGGCAGCGTTGCCGTGCCCTCCACCACGCCGCGCGCCTGTGCGTAGCCGGTGCCGTAGGTGCTGCCGCCGGACAGCAGGCCGATGCCGGCCAGCACCAGGCCGCACAGCGCGGCGAAACCGACCGGGTGGCGGATCAGCAGCCGTCCGGCGCGACCGGGCAGCCCCTTGCCGGCGGCGACCAGGGCGGTGCTGAACAGGCCCCCGGCCAGCCCGCCGGCCAGCGCGCACAGCGCCACCGCCAGCCAGCCGGCGCCGAAATCCAGCTCCGCCGGCGTGGTGCCGAAATAGGTGTAGTTGCCGGCGAGCGCCATCGTCGTGATGCCGCCCAGGATCACCGCCGTCAGCACCGTGCCGGAGGTGCGCGTCTCGAACGAATGGCTCAGTTCCTCGATGGCGAATACGACGCCGGCGAGCGGGGTGTTGAACGCGGCGGCGACCCCGGCGGCGCCACCCGCCAGCACCAGGCTGCGCCGCAGGTCGAGGCGCGGCAGATGGAACGCGCGGCCGAGCGCGTGCATCAGCGCCGCCCCGATCTGCACCGTCGGCCCCTCGCGGCCGATCGAGGCGCCGCAGGCGAGGCCGAGCAGCGTCAGCGTCACCTTGC
This sequence comes from Pseudomonadota bacterium, assembly GCA_021845835.1. Next base: position 2,074 of record JAJZVE010000801.1, read on the forward strand.
CCAGCGCGACGCGCAGCGACAGCACGGTGTCGATCGCCTTCGGGTCGGTCAGGTGCAGGGCCGCGATGGTCTGCGGGATGCCGCTGCCCTGCGCACCGGGGAAGTAGCGGCGGGTGAGCCAGACCGACAGCGCGAGGCCGGCCGGCGCCACCAGTATTGCCGCGAGCGGCCTGCCGTGCAGCAGCCACAGCAGCAACTGCTGCGCCATGTCGGCGCCGCGCGCAAAGGCCAGCGCGGTGAGCGAGACGGCGAAGGCGCCACCCCAGGTGACGATCCGCGCGATCCACAGGCGGCGCGACAGCAGCGGCGCGATATGGCGCAAGCGCGGCGGCAGGCGGACCGGCGCGCTCATCCGCGAAGCGCCGGAGCGGCAGCACGGTCCGCGGCGTGCCGGCGGCGGCGCCGGGGGCCGCGGGCGCGGTCGGGGGCGACGCGGCGAAGGCGGGTGTCGGGCATGGCGCGATACCAGCACAAAGTCGCGCGCGTGCCGATCGAGAGGGTGGGTTTCACGAAGAGAGCCTTGCGATGATCCGGGGCGGTCGCCCCGCCGCATAAAGCATCAGGCGCGCCAGGTTGCGCGCCAGGCGGCGATACCAGCCCTCGCGCGGCCGGCGGACCGCGGACAGCCATGCGCGTGTTCTCCTAACGTTCTTGACGCGGCCGGCCACTCCTGGCAGTCTGCGCCATGAACGGATAGGGAACGGACGCCATGCTCGACATGATGCCCCTGCCGCGCGCGGCCGACCAGGGCGAACTCGCGCGCGAGCTCGATCCCGAAGCCGTAGCCGCCCTCGACCGCGCCGGCCTGCCGGAACCGCCGCCGCCGCGCAGCCGCCGTCCGCGCCTGCCCGCGTCTGCGGCCGCGGCTGCGCCGGCGCGCAAGGGCCGCGGCGCCGCGGTCAACCCGCCCAACCGCTTCGAGCCGCAGACGATCGCCCCGTTCGACGACGGCTGGAGTACGCTGGCGGCGGACCTCGCCGACCTGCCCCCGCTGCCGACGACGCTGACCCGCGACGCCTCCCGCAGCGTCATCAGCTACAACCAGAGTCCCGATGTCGGCTTCGACCGCGCCGTCAACCCGTAT
>JAJZVE010000802.1 GCA_021845835.1 Pseudomonadota bacterium
CCAGCACCGTGCCGATCGCCGGCGCCAGCGCGACCGCCGGCGCCTCCAGGTCGTTGCCCAGCCGCGCCAGGTCCGCCGCCAGTGCCGCGGCGTCGGCCCAGCCGTCCGGCAGGTCGAGGGGCGGCGAGAACGGTCCGCTGCGCGCGCGGAACACGGCGGGCGTGGCCACGGCGACGCCGGGATTGACCAGCAGCAGCCCACAGGGCGGCAGCGCCGGCGCCGGCGCCAGCGCCTCGCCGATCCCCGCCATGCGCGCCGGCCGTCCGGCCAGGCACACCGGCACGTCGGCGCCCAGCGCCAGCGCCAGCTCGGTGGACGGCGGCGGCAGGTGCCACAGCCGCGCCAGCAGCCGCAGTGCCGCCGCCGCATCGGCCGAGCCGCCGCCGATGCCGGAAGCGACCGGCAGGCGCTTGTCCAGCGTGAGCCGCGCCCGCGGCGCGATGCCGGCCGCCGCCGCCAGCCGTCGCGCCGCCCGCAGCGCGAGGTTGTCCGCGTCCCCGGCCAGGGCGGCGGCGAATGGCCCGGTCACGTCCAATGCCAGTGCCTCTGCCGGCGCCGCGCGCAGCGTGTCGCCGATGTCCGCGAACACCACGAGGCTGTCGAGCAGATGGTATCCGTCCGCCCGCCGCCCCAGCACATGCAGCGCGAGGTTCACCTTGGCGGGCGCGTATTCTTCTGCTTCGGGCTTTTTCTCCCGCGCCGGCCCTACCGGCACTTCGCCTATTGCACCTTCTGCGCCGTGGTCGCGCCGGTCGTGCTGGCCTGCTTCGGCTGCTCCACCGCCTGCGCGTCGTGCAGCTTTGCTTCCAGCTTCGGCACGTCCTCCGGCTCCGGGTTCAGGCTCAATGCGCGCTGCCACTGGTACAGCGCCTCCAGCTTGCGCCCGGCCGCCCAGTAGGCGTCGCCGAGATGGCCGTTGATCGTCGGATCCTCCGGCTGCAGCTCGACCGCTTTCTCCAGGTCGCGCACCGCCTGCCCAATGTGGCCCTCGCGCAGCGCGATCCAGCCGAGGCTGTCCACGATCGCGCCGTCATTCGGCCGCGCCTGCGCCGCCCGCTCGATCATCTGCCGCGCCTCGGCCAGGTGCATGCCCTGCTCGGCCCAGGAATAACCCAGGTAGTTCAGCACGAACGGCTCGTTGGGCGAAAGCTGCAGGGCGTGCTCGAAATCCGCCTCCGCCTTCGGCCACTGGTGTGCCCGCTCCTCGGCGATACCGCGTTCGTAGAACAGCGGCCAGTTCGCCTGTGTCGGTTGCGCCAGCAGGGTGACCGCGTGGTCATAGGCGGTCACTGCCTCCAGGTAGCGGTGCTGGCCGCGCAGCACGGCGCCCTCCATCGCCCACGACTCCGGCCGGTCGGGGTGTTCCTTCTGCAGCCGCGCCAGCAGGCGCAACGCCGCATCGCTGTTGCCGGCACGGTCTTCGAAGGCGACGCGGCGCAGATCGACCACCGGCGCCAGCGGGTCGCCCGCCGGCACCGGCGCCAGCATGGCGAGCGCCGCGTCCGGCCGCCGGTTCTGCGCCAGCAGGTCGGCGGCGAGCAGCCGCGCCGTGGTCAGGTCGGGCCGCAGGTCAAGCGACAGGCGCAGCAGGATGGCGGCGAACTCCTCCGCGTCCTGCTGGCGCAGCGCCGCCGCCAGCGCCAGATAGGCTTCCGCCAGTCCGTCGGTGGCGCGACGCACCGGGCGCGTGGCGACATCGGCCTGCAGCCGCGGCACCGCGACCGCGAGATCGTCGCTGAACTGCGCCAGCGCCGCCAGCGTCCGCCGGGCCTCGTCGGCATGGCCGCCGCGCGCCTGCCAGCTCGCCACCGACCGGCTCACGTCGAGATTGGGCGTGCCGAACGCCGCCTGCGCGACGCCGTAGAGCCGGCCGGCCTCGGCGGCGCGGTCGGACAGGTCGGCGATCATGGCGGCGTGGAAGGCATAGACGGCGCGGAACTGCTGCCCCTCGACGAGGGGACGCAGCGTCTCCAGCGCGGTGTCCGGATGGCCGGCGCCGAATTGCGACCAGGCGATCAGCAGCGGCTGCAGCACCTGGATCAGTCCCTGCCTGGGCAGGCCCGCGAAACGCTGCTCCGCCTCCTGCCAGCGGCCGGCCTTGGCGTCGGCGTTGCCGAGCAGCAGTCGCGCGGTCTGGTTGTCCGGCAGTTCGTGCGCGATCCGCACCGCCTCCGCCTGCCCGGCCAGCAGCGTCGCCAGGAAGGCCTGCTGGCGCAGATCCTGGTTGCGCGGGTCATGCGCCAGCGCCCGCAGCAGCTCGTTGGCCGAGGTATCGAAGTCGCCCTCCATGCTGGCGACCCGGCCGATCAGGAACGGGCCGAAAGCCGCCGCGGCGCCGGGCGCGTCACCGCCCGCCCGTGCCTCCGCGCCGCCGGGGGACGGCTCGGCGGCAGCGCAGGCGGAGAGAAGAGTGAGCGCCAGGAGCACCGAGCGCCGGACGGAACGAGGATGCTGCATCGCGAAATCCTATCAGCGGGCGGCGCCCGGCGCCACCCGATTGCTCACATGCCGCTCGGATAGACCGGGCCGCCGCCGCCTTCCGGCGTCACCCAGTTGATGTTCTGCGTCGGGTCCTTGATGTCGCAGGTCTTGCAGTGGACGCAGTTCTGCGCGTTGATCTGCAGCCGCGGCGCGTTTTCTTCGGCACCGACGATCTCATAGACGCCAGCCGGGCAGTAGCGCGTCTCCGGGCTGCGGTAGCGCTCCCAGTTGACGCTCACCGCCAGCGCCGGATCGCGCAGGCGCAGATGCGGCGGCTGGTTTTCCTCGTGGTTGGTGTTGCTGATGAACACCGAGGACAGCCGGTCGAAGGTGAGCGTCCCGTCGGGCTTCGGATAGGCGATACGCGGGGCGGCGGCGGCGTTCATCAGTCCCTCGTGGTCCGGGTGCGGGTGGGCGAGCGTCCAGGGTGCCTTGCCGCGCAGCACATAGGTATCCAGGGCCGCGTTCACGAGTCCGCCATAGAGGCCGAATTTCGCAAAACCAGGCCGCACGTTGCGCACCGCGCGCAGTTCTGCGCAAAGCCAGGAAGATCTGAATTTATCTTCATAGGACGCCGGCTCCGCCGGCCGCCCGGCGGCGAGCGCCTCCGCCACCGCCTCGGCGGCGAGCATGCCCGACTTCATGGCCGCATGCGTGCCCTTGATCTTCGGC
>JAJZVE010000803.1 GCA_021845835.1 Pseudomonadota bacterium
GGAATCGCGCCGGCTGTTCGCGTTCCTCGATGAGCTGAAGGCGCGCGGCCTCGCCATCCTGTTCATCTCGCATCACCTGAACGAGGTGTTCGCGCATTGCGACCGCGTCGCGGTGCTGAAGGACGGTCAGAAGGTCTTCGACGGCGCCATCGCCGCGGCGACGCCGGCCGAGGTGGTGCGGCTGATGGTCGGCCGCGCCATCGAGGACGCCGACCGGACCGCCGGCGCCGCCACCGCCGAGGGCGCGATCTCGCTGCGCGGCGCGCGCATCGGCCCGCTCGCGGTGCCGGAACTCGACGTGCGGCGCGGCGAGGTGGTCGGCATCGCCGGCGTGCTGGGCGCGGGGCAGACCGAGCTGCTGGAACGGCTGGCCGGCGTCGCGCATCCGGCGGCGGCCGGTTCGGTGATGCTCGCCGGGCTGGCGCGCCTGCCGGCCGACGTGGCCGAGGCGATCGGCGCCGGCATCTACCTCGTCGCCGACAACCGCGTGCGCAAGGCGCTGTTTCCCGGCCTCGACGTGCAGGAAAACCTGGCCAGCGGCGCGCTGCGCCAGCTCAGCCGGCGGCTGTTCGTGCAGGCGGACACCGAATCCGCCGCCGTCGCCGACGTGATCGCGCGGCTCGGCATCAAGTGCCACGGGCCGCGGCAGGACGTGATGACGCTCTCGGGCGGCAACCAGCAGAAAGTGGCGTTCGGCCGCTGGCTGCTGCGCATGGCGCGCAGCGGGCGCGCGGCGCCGCCGGTGCTGCTGCTGGACAACCCGACCGAGGGCGTGGATGTCGGCGCCAAGGCCGAAATCTACGCCCTGATCCGCGGCTTCGCGCGGCAGGGCGCGGCGGTGCTGGTGGCCAGCGCCGAGTTCGCCGAGCTGCTCGCCCTGTGCGACCGCGTGCACTGCATCGCGCATGGCCGCCTCGGCCCTGCCCTGCCCCGCGCCGGACTGACCGAGGACCGGCTGCTGCTGGAGGTTGCCTGATCCATGAGCACGATCGACGCCATCGCCGTCCCCGCCGGACGCGCCGACCGCCGCGCGCGGCTCGGCACCCTGCTGTCGCGCTACGGCACGGTGCTGGCCGCCGCCGCGATCTTCGCGGTGTTCGCGCTGGCCAGCGGGCGCTTCGTCTCCGCCGCCAATATCGGCAACATCCTGGTGCAGATTTCCGTCCTCATGGTCGTCTCCTCCGGCCTGACGGTGGCGGTGGCGAGCGGCGAGTTCGACCTGTCGGTGGGCGAGGTGGCCGGCCTGTCCGGCGTGCTGGCGGCGGGACTGATGGTGTGGTCGAAGCTGCCGGTGGCGCTGGCGATCGTCATTCCGGTCGCGCTGGGCACCGCGATCGGCGTGGTCAACGGGCTGCTGGTGACGCGGCTGCGCATCCCCTCGCTGATCGCGACGCTGGCGATGGGGCCGATCGCGCTCGGCGCCAACTACGCCTATGACGGCGGCGATTCGATCTACGCGAGCTTCCCGGATTCCTTCTATTACATCGCGACCGGGCGGCTGTTCGGCGTGGTGCCGGTGCCGATCGTGATCGCGCTCGCCGTGGTCGCGGTGTTCTACGTGCTGCTCAACCGCACCCGCACCGGCCGCGCCATCGTCGCCACCGGGGCCAACATCCAGGCGGCGCGGCTGTCGGGGATTTCCGTCAACCGCTGCCGGATGCTGGCGCTGGCGCTGTCCGCCTTCGGCGCGGCGCTGGGCGGCATCATGCTGACCGCGCGGCTCGGCACCGGCCAGCCCGGCGCGGGCGAGCCCTATCTGCTCGACAGCCTGACGGCGGTGTTCCTCGGCATGACCGCGTTCAAGCCGGGACGCGCGACGGTGCAGGGCACGCTGGTCGGCGTGGTCATCATCGGCATGCTGGACAACGGCCTCAACCTGCTCGGCGCGCCCTTCTACCTGCAGAACGAGGTCCGCGGCGTGGTGATGATCGCGGCCGTGAGCCTTGCCGTGCTGCGCGGCGAAATCCGGTTTTTCTGAACCGTCAGCGGGAGGGACCATCCATGCAACAGACCACCGGGCGGCGCGTCGCGCTGGTCACCGGCGCCAGCCGCGGCATCGGCCGCGCCATCGCCCTCGGCCTCGCGGATGCCGGGTTCGATCTGGTGCTGAACGATGTCGCGCGCCAGCGCGCCGCGCTCGACCGGGTCTGCGCCGAGGCCGCGGCGCGGGGCCGCGCCTGCCATGCGGTGACCGCCGACGTGTCGCGGCGGGACGAGGTGCAGGCGATGGCGGCCGACGCGCTCGCCGCGGCGGGGCAGATCGACGCGCTGGTCAACAACGCCGGCATCCTGATCCCGGCCAGCGTCGAGACGCTGGCCGAAGCCGACTGGGACGCGGTGATGGACGTGAACGCCAAGGGCACGTTCCTGGTCACCCAGGCGGTGCTGCCGCACATGCGCGCGCGCAGATATGGCCGCATCGTCAACATCGCCTCGATCGGCGGCAAGCACGGCGCGCCGGAGCAGGCGCATTATTCCGCCTCCAAGGCGGCGGTGATGGGGTTCACCCGCGTGCTGGCGCAGGAAGTCGGCGTGGACGGGATCACGGCGAACTGCATCTGCCCCGGCATCATCGTCACCGACATGGGCCGCACCAACCTCGACGACCCGGCCACGCGCGCGCAGTGGATCCGCATCACCGCGCTGCGCCGCCTCGGCCAGCCGGAGGACGTGGCCGGGCCGGCCGTGTTCCTGGCCTCCGACGCCGCCGCCTTCGTGACCGGCCAGACGCTCAATGTCTGCGGCGGGATCGTGCTGAGCTGACCGAAGGCGCCCCGGCGATCTCCCGCGGCAGGAAGCGGCACTGCACGGCGGCGGACTGGCCGGGCGCGAGCCGGAACAGGCCGGGGCGGCCGGCGAGGTGATGCGCGTCCACCGGATGCGACACCGGCTCGAAGCAGAAGAAATCCGCCTGCGCGCCGGGGGAATAGACCAGGAAGACCGCCAGCGGCGCGGCGCCGTCCGCGCCCTCCGCCTCCGCCTCCACCGCCAGCGCCAGCCCGCGCCCGGGCCAGCCGATGGTGGCGCGGCCGTCCCAGCCGACGAAGCCGTTGTTGATCCAGCCCGGCGGCAAGGCGCGCCCGGCGGCGAAATCCCACGCGGGCCGTTCGGCGAGTGGCACGCGCCGCGTCGGCAGGTGCCGCGCATCCTC
>JAJZVE010000804.1 GCA_021845835.1 Pseudomonadota bacterium
CTTCATCGCGGCGATCGACACCGAGGAGGCCGAGATCACTGTGCGGTTCGATGGGCGTGACGTGGCCTATGGTCTCGGCGATCTGGATGCGCTGGTGCCGGCCTATGCGGCGACGATCCACAAGGCGCAGGGCTCGGAGTACCCTGCCGTGGTGATCCCGGTCATGACGCAGCACTATGCCATGCTGCAGCGGAACCTGCTCTATACCGGCATCACCCGCGGCAAGCGGTTGGTCGTGCTCGTCGGCAGCCGCAAGGCGGTGACAATCGCGGTCCGCAATGTCTCCGGCCGGCGGCGGTGGTCGAAGCTGCGGGAATGGCTCGCTGCGTTGCCGGCTGGAGCGATCGCGTTATGACACTATCGACCGGCCGGTTGGCTACGGCCGATGCGGGCCGTAAGCTGCCCGACCGCTTTGGATCTGGAAATGAGAGAAGCGGTCATTGCCTGCCGGAAGCCGCATTGCAAAATACGAGCCAGATCGGGCTTTCTGCGCACCGGACTGGCCCGATAAAAACGGATACTTCACGCTTGTTGCGTATGCCGCAGCTCGTATCCGTTATCGGAAAAGCTGCTATTATATTGGGCAGTCACTACGAGCTTGGGGAATCTCTTTGGCCACGACGCATACCATAGGGGATTCGCAGTGAGCGCGGTGATGCTATCGGCCGCTCAGCCCGCACCAGGAGCTGCCTGATGTCAGCAACCGCGGCGCCTTCCCGATCGACCAGCTCAACCGTCATGTACGACTGGCCGCGCTTCTGGATTCCACAAACTGGCATCCTTGACCTTTCGGATGCCGGATTTCTGCGCGATCCTGTGGATAGCCTGTACGGACCGGGCCCGCTTCGCACCTTGACCCAACTCGCAGGGTCTCCAGCCTTGGCGTTACTCGGCGAACCGGGCATCGGCAAGTCCGCAACCCTAAAGCGGGAACATGATCGGGTCTCCGCCCTACCGTCCGAACAAAAGATTCACTCGATCTATGTGGACCTGAATACGACTTCCAGCGAAGACCGGCTCCACCGGCGCATTTTCGAATCTGTCGAGATGGGTGCCTGGAAGGCCGGCGACGCCCGGCTTTGCCTACACCTCGACAGTCTCGATGAGGCCATGCTGCGGATCGAGACCGTGCCCCATCTCCTTTCCGAGGGGATACGGGAGCTACCGGCCGATCGTCTGAACGTGCGCTTCGCCTGCCGCACGGCCGTCTGGCCAGCCGCCACCCTTGGCCGCACCCTGATCAGCATCTGGGGCGAGGCTGGCCTCGGTGTGGTCGAATTGGCACCGCTGCGCCGGCAGGACGTTGTTGCCGCGCTCGTGGCCAATAGCATCGACCCGGACGACTTCATCCCTAAATTGTTTGGCGCACAGGCCGTCGCCTTCGCCATCAAGCCGCTGACGCTGAAAATGCTGATCGCCCTCTACAAGCGCGACGGGCGGCTTCCGACGAGCACCGGTGATCTCTATCGCCGGGGCTGCCTCGCTCTTTGCGAGGAACAGAATGACAGCCGCCTCGAAACCCGTAGGCAGGGCCAGCTCGGCGGGCGCCAGCGTCTGCGCCTCGCCGGCAGGATCGCCATCGCCACGGCCCTTGGTCATCGATTTGCGGTCTGGAATGGCCCGGAGACCGACACGCCGGGCGAAGACGTCGCCGTCACCACACTTGCCGGCAGTCGGGAGGATGGGGATTTTCCCAAGTTCACGCCGAGTGAAGAAGATGTGCGCGAGGTTCTTGACACTGGTCTGTTCACCGCGCGCGGTGAGCGCCGGATGGGCTGGGCGCATCAGACCTACCAGGAATTTCTCGCGGCGAATTACCTCGTCGAGAAAGGCGTGTCGGCCCAAACCATTTTGAAAGCGCTCACCCATCCAAGCGGTGGCCTGATCCCCCCCTTGGCGATCACCGGCGCTTGGGCGGCATCACTCAGCCCAGAAGTCCGGGCAACCCTCATTGCAACGGACCCGTGGCTCCTCCTCCGCGGTGATCTCACCAAATGGGCCGCGACAGATCTGGCCGCCTTGATCGACTCGCTCTTGGCGTGGGTCGAACAGGGCCGCCATTTCGAGTACTTCTTCGGAGTCACGGAAACCTACGAAAATCTGAAACATCCTCATCTCTACTGCCAACTCCACGCAGTGATCACGGACCGGACTCGCAGGTTTATTACCCGAAGAATCGCGCTCTCGATTGCCGAGCGATGTCAATTGAACGCGCTACAGCCTGAGCTTCTCCAGGTTGCCTGCGACCAAACCGAAGACCACGTGGTGAGGGCCGCTGCGGTCGCCGCCCTCCGCCACTGCGGCGATGCGTCAGTGCCCGGGCAGATCCTGTCGCTGCTGCAAAGCGGCCTCGGCGCCGATCCTCATACCGAAATCCGCGGCTACGCCCTCGACCTGCTGTGGCCAAATCACATTACGGCAGATCAGATGTTTGCATTCCTGGCGCCATCCGACGAGCACTATGTCGGGTCCTATGCCCATTTTCTATTTGAGCTCCCGGACACGCTGAAACGCGAACACCTGGGTCCGGCGCTAGCCTGGGCAACAACATATATCACGACATCCAATTTGATGGGAGAGTTCCGCGACAAAACATTAGCAGACGCCATCATGTTCAAAGCCTGGGAGGTGTTTGACGACCCGGCCTTGACTGGCCCGTTCCTGGAGCACGTTGCGGCTCGGTTGCATCAACACGGCGACCTTTGCCGCGGCACGGACTTTAAGGCGAACGAAGCGTTCGCCGCGCGTCTTCGTACGGACACAACTCGCCGTCGGCTATTCGTCCTTCGTTTGGTCGAGCGCGAAATGGACCGCCTTGCGGCGTTGCCTTACGTTCGTAACGGCTTCGTCAGGAACGAGGACTTCGAGTGGTTACTGGCTATTTCCCCCGGCGGGAGCGCGCCGCACGAGCGACTGAGTGAGCGGTCGCTCTGCAGCTTTATCAGCTTCCTATTCAACGCTGAGGATAACGAACAGTTCGAGCTCATCTACGCAGCGTGCGCGACCTGGCCGCTACTCCGGTCCTATTTCGGATTTCTGCTCGACGGCGTTGCGATCGACTCTGCCGACGCAAATCACGCCCGTGCGATGCAACAGCAAATGAAGGAGCTACAGGAACAGCGCCCCCCACCAGCCGTAGAAGACCTC
>JAJZVE010000805.1 GCA_021845835.1 Pseudomonadota bacterium
CGGATGCGTGGCGAGCGGCCGTTCGTGTTCGCCAATGTGCGCGCCGGCGTGGGCGTGGCCGAGATCGCCGCCTTCATCGCGCACCGGGGCGGATTGCGGGCTGACTGAGCGGAGGGGGAAATCCGGCCGCACCCGATCACGAGCCGGAGAGGCGGCGGGAACCAGCCGGCGAGGGGTTGACGCGGTGCAATACCGGCGAAAAAAATGGCGGCGCACGAGGCGCCGCCAAGTTTAGGGAGGAAACGTCCAAGAAGCAGGGCGGGATCACCGCCGTGCTGCAATGCACAATAAGAACGCCTCAGCCCGAACGCAAGCGGCTTTTCACGTAACAACTCTGTGTTGCATAGCGGACGAAGCTGTGTGCCAATTTGGCCACAGGCGGCCAGACGAGCCACAGCTTCGCTTCCTGGAAGCCCATGCCCGTGCGGGAGCGTATCGGCACATTCCGGCCGAGGGGCGACGCGGGGCGCTCAGTGCAGGTGCCTCAGATACGCGGCATGCCGCCACCCGGCGGGGCTGACCAGACCGACCGAGGCGACCCGCACCGAATGCAGCCGCCCTTCGATGTCGCGCTCCCAGAACGCGAGGAAACGCCGCAGCACCGGGAAGCGCGGCGCGATGTCGAGGTGCTGCCAGATGAAGCTCTGCAGCACCGCCGGGTGGTCGGGCAGATAATAGAGGATCTCCGCCGTGGTCAGCCGGTAGCCCTGCAACTGCTGCTGCAACTCGGTTGCGCTGGTCATCCCGTCCTCCGTCCTTGCCTGCCGTCTCGTCCCCTCGCGATCACCGCAGCGCGCCTGGCTGCCGCGCGGGTTGCCGCAGCATGCCATGCATCCGGCCCGGAAGAGCAAGCAAAAATGCTGGAATGTCAGTAACTTGGCACTCGATGTCAGAGAGTGCTGCCGCCGCTTGACAGACGCGCATGGTTCCCCTAGATCGCTGGCACTCCCTGCCTGGGAGTGCTAACAGACTGCATCATCCAGGAGCGATCCGAATGAAGTTCCGTCCCCTCCATGACCGGGTCGTGGTCCGGCGCATCACCGCCGAGGAGAAGACTGCCGGCGGCATTATCATCCCCGACACGGCGAAGGAAAAGCCGATGGAAGGCGAGGTGATCGCGGCCGGTCCCGGTGCCCGCAACGAGCAGGGCCAGCTGGTGGCGCTCGACGTGAAGGCCGGCGACCGCGTGCTGTTCGGCAAGTGGTCGGGCACCGAGGTCAAGATCGACGGCGAGGAGCTGCTGATCATGAAGGAGTCCGACATCATGGGCATCATCGAGGGCGGTGCCGCCCAGAAGAAGGCCGCCTGATCCGGCCCCAGGCCGTTCGCGACAGACACGACTGAACGACAAAGGAATAGGACCAACATGGCTGCCAAGGACGTTCGCTTCGGCGGAGACGCCCGTGCGCGCATGCTGCGCGGCGTTGATATCCTCGCTGACGCGGTGAAGGTGACGCTCGGCCCGAAGGGCCGCAACGTGGTGCTCGACAAGAGCTTCGGCGCCCCGCGCATCACCAAGGACGGCGTGACCGTCGCCAAGGAAATCGAGCTGGCCGACAAGTTCGAGAACATGGGCGCGCAGATGGTGCGCGAGGTCGCCAGCAAGACCAACGACATCGCGGGCGACGGCACCACCACCGCGACCGTGCTGGCGCAGGCGATCGTGCGCGAAGGCGCGAAGGCCGTCGCCGCCGGCATGAACCCGATGGACCTCAAGCGCGGCATCGACAAGGCCGTGATTGCCCTGGTCGAGGAACTGAAGGCACGCTCGAAGAAGATCACCACGCCGTCGGAGACCGCGCAGGTCGGCAGCATCGCCGCCAACGGCGAGGTGGAGATCGGCAAGATGATCTCCGATGCGATGCAGAGGGTCGGCAACGAGGGCGTGATCACGGTCGAGGAGGCCAAGGGCATCCAGACCGAGCTCGACGTGGTCGAGGGCATGCAGTTCGACCGCGGCTATGTCTCGCCGTACTTCATCACCAACGCGGAGAAGATGACGGCGGAGCTGGACCAGCCGTACATCCTGATCCACGAGAAGAAGCTGTCCGGCCTGCAGCCGATGCTGCCGCTGCTGGAGAGCGTGGTGCAGTCCGGCCGGCCGCTGCTGATCGTGGCCGAGGACGTGGAAGGCGAGGCGCTGGCCACCCTGGTGGTCAACAAGCTGCGCGGCGGCCTCAAGGTCGCGGCGGTGAAGGCGCCCGGCTTCGGCGATCGCCGCAAGGCCATGCTGGAGGACATCGCGATCCTCACCGGCGGCCAGGTGATTTCCGAAGACCTCGGCATCAAGCTTGAGACGGTCACGCTCGCCATGCTCGGCAAGGCCAAGAAGATCCTGATCGAGAAGGAGAACACGACGATCGTCGAGGGCGCCGGCAAGGGCGACGACATCAAGGGCCGCTGCAACCAGATCCGCGCGCAGATCGAGGAGACCACCTCCGACTACGACCGCGAGAAGCTGCAGGAGCGGCTGGCCAAGCTGGCCGGCGGCGTGGCCGTGATCCGCGTCGGCGGCGCCAGCGAGGTCGAGGTGAAGGAGCGCAAGGACCGCGTCGATGACGCGCTGCACGCCACCCGCGCCGCGGTCGAGGAAGGCATCGTGCCGGGCGGCGGCGTGGCGCTGGCGCGCGCGTCCACGGTGCTCGCCAACCTCAAGGCCGACAACGACGACCAGCGCTTCGGCATCGAGATCGTGCGCAAGGCGGTGCTCACGCCGCTGCGCCAGATCGCCGAGAACGCCGGCGAGGATGGCGCCGTCATCTCCGGCAAGGTGATGGACCGCAACGAGTACGCCTGGGGCTTCGACGCGCAGACCGGCGAGTTCAAGGACCTCACCGCGGCCGGCATCATCGACCCGACCAAGGTCGTGCGCACGGCGCTGCAGGACGCGGCCTCGGTCGCCGGCCTGCTGGTGACGACCGAAGCGATGGTCGCCGAGAGGCCGGAGAAGAAGGCGCCGCCGATGCCGCCGGGCGGCGCTGGCGGCATGGGCGATATGGATTTCTGATCCGCGTCCAGCCCATTTCGACCAGCGCGGGGCGGGCCAGTCTGGTCCGCCCCGTCGCTTTGCCCGCGGCGGGCCGTCCGCCACAGCCTCGTCATCGCGCGCTCGTTGCGCGCGATTGACAGCCGGACGAGTTTCTGCC
>JAJZVE010000806.1 GCA_021845835.1 Pseudomonadota bacterium
GCGGCGACCTCGCGCGCGCCACACCACTTCGCCCGTTTGACCCCCCAACCCATCGGCGATGCCATGCAGCGTTGAAGCTGCAACAATGCCGCGCCGTTTATCCGCGCTTATTCAGCGCCGGCAACAGGTGGACACTTCGATCCCGAATGGTTCGATCTGGCCACTGCCAACAAGGACGTTCGAAACGCTCTCAAACCAAATGTCCGCCGACGTCTCCACCAGCCCAAGCCAAAGCGCCCGAAATCGTCGTCGTAATTGTCGCACACTCGCTAGCACTACCTTGGCACTTGTACGACCACGGGGGCGTTCTGTATCAGGCTGGGATTCGGCGGAGAGAGCGCTGTGTCCCGACCTGTCGCGCCTGGTGACGACCTCGATCGCTGGCTGATGCCGTTTCTCGCTGTGATGGGCCGCAGCACGCGGCGGCACTGGGGCCCGCTTTATGTGCGTGGGTTGCTCGGGCCTGATGGTCCGAAGAGCGTGCAGCCGATTGCGTCGCGGCTCGGGCTGCGCGGCCATGACCAGTTGCACCACTTCGTCAGCAGCCCGGCGTGGGATGATGCGCCGCTGTGGCGGGTGCTGGCCGAGCGGGCCGATGCGCAGGTTGGGGGCGAGGATGCCGTGCTGGTCATCGACGACACGGCAATCCCGAAGAAGGGCACGCTCTCGGTCGGCGTTGCCGCGCAGTATTGCGGCGAACTGGGCAAGCAGGCGAACTGCCAGTCGCTCGTTTCCCTGACGCTGGCGCGTGGCGAGGTGCCGATCCCCGTGGGACTGCGGCTGTTCCTGCCGAAGTCCTGGACCGATGATGCCGCACGCTGCGCCCGCGCCGGTGTCCCGGAGGCGGTGCGGGTGGCACTGACCAAGCCCGAGATCGCCCTGGCCGAGATCGATCGCGTCGTCGCCACTGGCGTTCGCTTCGGCTGCGTCCTGGCCGATGCGGGCTACGGTCTCAGCGCGCCGTTCCGCCAGGGCTTGAGCGCCCGCGGTCTCGTCTGGTCGGTCGGCATCCCGCGCACGCAGAAGGTCTACACGACGGAGGCGACCGCGATCTGGCCGAAGGCAGGGCGAGGCCGCCCACGCAAACAGCCGGTGCCGAGTGAACCCGGACAGGACGCCGCGAGCGCGTTGGCCGACAGGTCCTGGCGACGGATCACCTGGCGCCGGGGCAGCAAGGGCCCGCTGGCAGCGCGCTTCGCCGCTCTGCGCGTGCGTGTCGCCGATGGCCCGCCGGTGCGCGAAGGCAAGCACCTGCCGGGCGAAGAGGTCTGGCTGATCGGGGCGTGGCGCAGCAACGGCGAGCGGAAATACTACCTCAGCAATCAGCCGCCCCGGACGCCGCTGCGCAATCTCGCGGCGACGATCAAGGCGCGCTGGCTGTGCGAGCAGGCCCATCAGCAGTTGAAGCAGGAACTCGGCCTCGGTGCTTTCGAGGGCCGCTCATGGACGGGGCTGCACCGCCATGCGCTGATGAGTTGCATCGCCTTCGCCTACCTCCAGCATCTGCGACTGCGCACCGCCGCAGCGCGGGGAAAAAAACACGCTGACCGGGCCACCGCCACGCCCCACACTTCCTGAAGTCCGCCGCGCCCTCATCGCCCGACTGTTCGCACCGCCAAAACCGCTAACCCGATGTCCGCACTGCCGAAAGCGGCTAATCAGAGCGCGGAAGAAAGTGCCAAGGTAGTGCTAGCCAAGTTGTCGCCACGCAGAGTCCCTATTCTTCTGTCTTCAGAGGCCCTTTCCCTGGAGCGCATGACAGCTCGCATAATCGCCGCCCTCGAACTGATGCGTCGTCGACGATGCTCGGCCGAGCACCCGTTCGGAACGATGAAGCGGATGATGACGGGACGGTTCCTGACCCGAGGCATCAAGGGAACCAGCACCGAAATGGCGCTCTCAGTGCTGGCCTTCAATATGATCCAGAGCATCAACCTACGAGCGCAGCCGAGCTGAGGATCAGACCGGCTGTCGCTGGCGTTTCGTTGCAACGAAGCGCCAGCGTTCTCACACAGCCTGTCACGCGCCGCCGCTTCCGAATTTCCAGACCGGAATGCCGAACTTCTTTGCCTTGTCGGCGAGGTTGTCCTGAATGCCGGTGCCGGGGAAGACCATGACCCCGATCGGCAGCACGTCGAGCATCTGGTCGTTGCGCTTGAACGGCGCTGCCTTGGCGTGCTTGGTCCAGTCGGGCTTGAAGGCGATCTGCGGCACCTTGCGGTGGTCGGCCCATTTGGCGGCGATCAGTTCGGCTCCTTTCGGTGATCCGCCGTGCAGCAGCACCATGTCGGGATGCTTGGCGTGAACCCGGTCGAGCTTATCCCAGACCAGGCGATGATCGTTGAAGTCGAGTCCGCCGGTGAAGGCGATCTTGGGGCCGGCGGGCAGAAGCACCTCGTTGGAGGCCCGGCGCTTGGCGGCGAGGAAGTCGCGGCTGTCGATCATGGCCGAGGTCAGGTTGCGGTGGTTGACCTTCGATCCTGAGCGTGGCCGCCATGCCGAATGGGTGTGGCGCTCGAACTGGTCGGCGGCCTGGTCGCGGAAGAACTCCATGCTGTTGCGGCGTTCGATCAGTGTTTGCCCCTCGGCGGTGACGCGTTCGAGTTCGACCGAGCGGATCTCGGAGCCGTCCTGTTCCTTCTGGCTGCGCTTCTGCGCCTGCTCGTTGTCGTCCAGTTCGCGCTCGATGCGGCCGACTGCGCGGTGGAAGAGATTGACGGTCGACCAAAGCAGGTCTTCGAGGTCGGGTTCGAGGCGGGTGTCCGCAAGAGTGACAACCAGGGCGTCGAAGATGTCGGCCACGGCGCCGGCGACGGCATTGCCGTCGGGTAGCGGTCTCGGGTCAGGCTCGTCCTGGAAGGGGCGATAGCCGTAGAGCTGGAGTTCGGCGAGGACGTGATCGGTCGGGGATGAGGTGTGCGGCGGCTCGTAACCGGTGTCGTCGTGTTCGGTCGTCATGGTGCTTTCCTTCGTCGGATCGACCGCGCCCATCGCGGCCTTCATGGCGACGAAAGGCGGCGGGCGGCCCGGACCTGCACCCGAAGCAAAGCGAAGGGCCGAAGCGCAGCGGAGGATGGCGGGGGCCGGCTATTTTGCCTCG
This sequence comes from Pseudomonadota bacterium, assembly GCA_021845835.1. The sequence goes on from JAJZVE010000806.1 coordinate 3,101, forward strand.
CGATGTAAAGGCGGGCTTGCCCGCCGACGGAAAATAGTTGG
>JAJZVE010000807.1 GCA_021845835.1 Pseudomonadota bacterium
CGCCGCGACGGCCGCGCTGGCGTGCCGCGGCGTCAGCGTCCATTATGGCGAGGTGGCGGCGCTGACATCGCGACGAGGTCATCACTACGCTGGTGGCGAACTTCCTCGCCAACCTGGTGCTGGTCCATGTCACCTCCGGGCCGCTGAAGGACCCGTCCGGCACCGGCCAGGTCACCGCCATCGCCCTGTTCATCACCGCCCGCGCCTGGCCGCAGCCCGGGCGGCGGCGCGGCGGCGCAGGGCTTCGCGGAGCTGCGCGACTACCGATGCCGCCCCGCTTTCGTTTTTCCTGCTTTTCTCGTGGCGGAGACAGCATGACACGCAAGATCATCATCGACACCGACCCCGGCCAGGACGACGCGACGGCAATCCTGCTGGCACTCGGCGCGCGCGACGAACTGGAGGTGCTCGGCATCGTCGCCGTCGCCGGCAACGTGACGCTGGATCGCACCGTGACCAATGCGCGCCGCATCCTGGAGCTGGCGGAGCGGACCGACATACCCCTTCATGCCGGCTGCGGCCGGCCGCTGCGCCGCACGCCGGTCACCGGCGAGCATGTGCATGGCCCGACCGGCCTGGACGGGCCGGCCTTCCCTGCGCCGGGCATGCCGGTGCAGCCGCAGCACGGCGTTGATTACCTGATCGAGGTGCTGAGCCGCGAGAAGCCGCGCAGCGTCACGATTTGCACGCTCGGGCCGCTCACGAATGTCGCGATGGCGCTGGTCAAGGCACCGTCGATCGCCGCGCGCATCCAGGAAATCGTGATGATGGGCGGCGCGCAGTTCGAGGTCGGCAACATCACCGCCGCCGCCGAGTTCAATATCTACGTCGATCCGGAAGCCGCCGACGTGGTGCTGGCCAGCGGCGTGCCGATCACGATGGTGCCGCTCGACCTGACGCATCAGGTGCTGAGCACGCCGGCGCGTCTTGACCGTATCCGCACGCTCGGCAACCGCGCCGGCCGGGCGGTCGCCGAGATGCTGACCTTCTCGCAGCAATTCGACCTGCGGAAATACGGCTGGGAGGGTGCGCCGCTGCACGATCCCTGCGTCATCGCCTGGCTGCTGGCGCCGGAGCTGTTCGGTGGCCGCACCATCAACGTCCGCGTCGAGACCGGCAGCGCGCTCACCTGCGGCGCGATCGTCGCCGACTGGTGGCTCATCACCAACCTGCCGCGCAACGTCCGCTATCTGCGCCATGTCGATGCCGCCGGCTTCTACGACCTGCTGACGCACCGTCTGGCCCGCCTGCCCTGACGCCGGGAGATCACGCCCATGCAGCGCAAGATCATCATCACCACCGACCCGGGACAGGACCAGGCCGCGGCCATCCTGCTGATCCTCGGCTCGCCCGAGGCGTTCGACGTGCTCGGCCTCGTCGCCGTGGCCGGCAATGTCCGGCTCGACAAGACGCTGCGCAACGCGCGGCAGCTCCTGGAACTGGCAGGGCGTGCCGACATCCCGGTGTTCGCCGGCTGCGCCCGGCCGATGCAGCGCGCGCTGGTCACGGCCGAGCATGTCCACGGTCCGGAGGGGATGGACGGTCCCGACCTGCCGGCGCCGCGGATGCCGGTGCAGAAGCTGCACGGCGTCGATTACATCATCGAGACGCTGCGGTGCGAGCCGGCGGGGTCCGTCACCATCTGCTCGCTGTCGCCGCTGACCACGCTGGCGGCGGCGCTGGTGCAGGCGCCCGACATCGCGCCCCGCATCGGCGAGATCGTGATGATGGCCGGTGCCTATTTCGAGTGCGGCAACATCACGCCGCGCGCCGAGTTCAACGTGTTCGTCGATCCGCAGGCGGCCGACGTGGTGCTGCGCAGCGGCGTGAAGATGACCATGCTGCCGCTGGACGTGACGCACCAGATGCGCAGCACGCCGGCGCGGCTGCGGGCGCTGCGCGCGCTCGGCAACCGCAGCGGCGTCGCGCTGGCAGCGATGCTGGAATTCTCCGAGGCGTTCGACCTGCGCAAATACGGCTGGGACGGCGCGCCGCTGCACGGCCCCTGCGTGCCCGCGTTCATGCTGCGTCCTGCGCTGTTCAAGGGCCGCGACGTCCATGTCGCGGTGGAGACCGGCAGCGAACTGACCATGGGCATGACGGTCGTGGACTTCTGGCGCATCACCGGCAACGCGCCGAACGTGCATTACGTCCGCGACGGCGACGCGGACGGCTACTACACGCTGCTGACGGAGCGTGTCGGCCGCCTGCCGTGACGCGGCCGAAGGAGGCTTTTTGTTTCAGGGCTTCTCGGTTGGCCGTTCTGCCGGGTTGCTGGCCTCCGGCGCGTGGACGCCGTCACCCGGGTCGTCATGGCCCGTGCGCATCGCCGCCAGGCGCATGCAGGGCAAGCCGATGAAGATCATCCTGCTGTCCGGCGCCGCGTGCGGCGTGGTCACCGGGGGTTCGTCGCCTGTCTGCGGCTGCCGTCGTTCGTCATGTCGCTGGCGATGATGGCGATCGCGCGCGGCCTGTCGCTGATCATCTCCGCCGGGCGGCCGATTTCGCTCGGCGACAATGGCCAGGGGCCGATGGATTTCGGCGCCGGCTTCTCCAACGCCACCGACCATTGCCGGCCGGGGACGGCGCGCCGAAGGAGTTCATGATCACACACGCCCTTGACCTCGACGCGCTGCCCGGCATGTTCGAGACGTTCAGGCGGAAGAGCGATTTCTTCTCCAAGGTGATGTTCCGGCCCTAGACAGGGATCTCGGCAGGGAAGGGCGGCAAGGTGGCGCGGCTTCTGGGGCTTGATTTCGGCACCGGCGGCATCCGGGTCGGCGTGTTCGACCTGGAACGCCGCGCGCGGCTCGGCGAGCGGGAGGACACCTATCCGACGAGCCTCCCCCGGGCCCGGCTGGGCGGAGCAATCGCCGCTGGACTGGTGGACGGCGCTCGGCGAGGCGACGCGCTGGCTGATGCGCAATCTCGGCGCGCCGCTGCGGCCCGCGCTGCTGTGGATGGATTGCCGCGCCGCGGCGGAATGGCTGGTGCCCAAGGCGATGTGGCTCGCCACCAACGAGCCGCGCGTCTATGCCGAGGCCGACGTCCTCTGCGAATGTCCCGACTACGTGAACTTTGTGCTGACCGGGCGCTGGGCGGCTCGCGCAGGAACGCCACCTGCAAGTGGAACTACGACCC
>JAJZVE010000808.1 GCA_021845835.1 Pseudomonadota bacterium
CAATACGGCGATGCAAGCCACAGTCCAGCGCGACCTCGGAAACCGTTTCGGCGACGTCGATTCACCGGTTGAATGGCGGCGCGCCGAATGGCTCACGCCCTATCCGGACGCGATCGCCGCCATGCAAACGCGCGTTGCCGCCATCCGCGATGGCACGGCGCCGGAACTGGTCTGGCTGGTCGAGCATCCGCCGCTCTACACCGCCGGCACCTCCGCCGCACCCGCCGATCTGCGCGATCCCAACCGTTTCCCGACCTACGCAGCCGGGCGCGGCGGGCAATGGACCTATCACGGGCCGGGGCAGCGCACCGCCTATGTCATGCTCGACCTGTCGCGTCCGCACGGGCCGCGGCTGCGTCCGCGCGACCTGCGCGACTACGTGGCGGCGCTGGAGGAGTGGCTGATCCGCACCCTCGCCCGCTTCGGCGTGCGCGGCGAGCGGCGGGCGGGGCGCATCGGCATCTGGGTCGCCGACCGCGCCGCGGGAACGGAGGCGAAGATCGGCGCCATCGGGGTGCGCGTGACGCGCTGGGTGAGCTGGCACGGCGTGGCGCTGAACGTCGCGCCGGATCTTGCCCATTTCGACGGCATCGTGCCCTGCGGCATCAGCGCGCACGGCGTCACCAGCCTCGCCGCCCTCGGCGTCAACGCGACGATGGAGACGGCGGACGCGGCGCTGCTGGCGGCGTGGGGCGAGGTGTTCGGCTGACCGTCCGCTACGGCTCTCCCTCCAGCTCGCGCTTCGCCTCCGCCAGCCGTTCGTGCATCTGCGGCGTCACCTCCGGCGTGTGCAGGTGCAGGTCCTCCAGCGCGGCGACCAGCGCCTCCACCACCACCAGATGCGCGAACCATTTGTGGTCCGCGGGCACCACGAACCACGGCGCATGCGGCGCCGCGGTGGCGGCGATGGCGTCATCATAGGCGTCCATGTAGTCGTCCCAATGCGCCCGCTCGGCGAGGTCGGCGGCGCTGAACTTCCAGTTCTTGTCCGGCGTGTCGAGCCGCGCCAGGAACCGGCGCTTCTGCTCCTCGCGCGAGACATTCAGGAAGAATTTCAGGATCACGAAGCCCTGGCGGCCAAGATGCCGCTCGAAGCTGGCGATGTCCTCAAGCCGGTGCTTCCAGATCTTCTTGCCGTTCAGCGCCGGCGGCAGGTGCTGGCGCTCCAGCAGTTCGGGATGCACGCGCACCACCAGCACTTCCTCGTAGTGGCTGCGGTTGAACACGCCGATCTGCCCGCGCATCGGCAGCCGGCGGCTGACGCGCCAGAGGAAGTCGTGCGCCAGATCCTCCGGCCCCGGCTGCTTGAAGCTGGTCACCTGCACGCCCTGCGGGTTCACGCCGGACATCACGTGCTTGATGGTGCCGTCCTTGCCGGCGGCGTCCATCGCCTGGAACACCGTCAGCACCGCCCACTGGTCCTGCGGATACAGCAATTCCTGCAGCCGCGCGAGCCGCTGCACGCCGTCCGCCAGCAGCGCCTCGCTGCTCGCGTGGTCGATCAGGCCGCCGCCGGTATCGGCGGGATCGCAGTCCTTGAGCCGGAATCCCTTGCCGGAGGTAATGCGATAGCGGTCGACCAGCCTGCGCAGCCGCTTGCCGGTCATGGCGCGGGCGCCGCGTAGGTGGCGGCGAGATAGCCGCGGATGGCGGCGGCATCGGCATCGCTCACCGGCGCGCCGTAGAGGTTGCGCATCTTGGCGACCTCCGCCGCCCAGCCCGCGGCCGAGAGGAACGGCGAGTTCATCTCGATATAGTCAAGGCTGTGACACACGGCGCAATTCTGCTGCACGACCTCGTCGCCGGGACCGGGCCGCAGCAGCACCGGCAGTTCGTCGGCGCGTGCCGGCAACGCCGCAAGCAGCGCGGCGGCGAGCGGAAGCAGGCGCAGCATGGCGGTTCCTTCAGGCCACATCGACGGTGACCGACTGGATGATGTTGTCGTGGTAGCCGGACGGGTTGCGCCTGAGCGTCGGCGGCTGCACCGCGCCGTTGCGGCCGGTGGCGCGCACCTGCACGACCAGCCGACCCGTCCGGCGCGGCGCGACGCGCGCGCTGAACGGGCGGAACGCGTACGGCCCCATGTCCTCGCCGAGCGTCGCCGCCGCCCAGTTGGCGCCGCCGTCGATGGAGACGTCGACCGCGGCGATGCCGTGTCCGCCGTCCCAGGCGAGGCCGCGCAGATCGAACCCCGCGGCGGCAACCGGGGCGCCGTCCAGCGGCGCGGTGATGAGGGAATTGACCACGATCTCGGTGACCGGGCTGGTCTTGTCGTCGTCCTGGCTGGGGAAGGCGGTGTCGGCAGGGAACATCCCCCGCGGCACGCGATACGCCTTGCGCATCCACAGGTTGTCGAGCGGCGTGTCGCGCAGTTCGATCTGCGTCAGGTGCTTCATCCAGTACGTGCCGGTCCAGCCGGGCACGATCAGGCGCACCGGATAGCCGTTCCAGATCGGGATGTCCTCGCCGTTCATCGACCAGGCCAGCAGCACGCGCGGATCGGTCGCGAGCGCAATCGGCAGGCTTTTGCGGAACGGCTGCGTCGCCTCCAGCACCGGCTGGTCGGCGCCGCGGAAGGCCACCTCGACGGCGCCGGCGCGCACCCCGGCGCGGGCCAGCACGTCGGCCAGCCGCGCACCGCGCCAGTGCGCCGCCCCCATCGCGCCGACGCCCCATTGCACGCCCGGCACATGCGGATCGAACAGCCCGCGGCGGTTGCCGGAACACTGGCACACCGCCAGCACCTCGGCCGCCGGCAATTGTTTCAGCCCGGCGAGGGTGAAACGCAGGTCGCGCTGCGCCGCCGGGCCGCCGACCGAAAGCGACCAGTCGGACAGCGTCTCGCGCTCCGGCACGCCGGCCAGATGGTAGCGGACGAAGAAGCGGTCGTTCGGCGTGATCGGGGTGGCAAAGACATCCAGCGGCGATTCGTAGTTCGGCGGACGCCACGACAGCTTGATGAGGTCCTGCTTGCCCGGCAGCGCCGCCAGCACCGCCTCCTGCCGGGTTCCGGCCGGCAGCGCCGGCGACAGCGGCAATTCCGCCCGCGCGCCGCGCAGCCCGCCGCCGGCCGCCGCCAATCCCGCGCCGAGCACCAGCCGGCGCCGTCCGAGCAATCCGCCCATCCAATCCACAACTT
>JAJZVE010000809.1 GCA_021845835.1 Pseudomonadota bacterium
TCCGGCGGCGTGCTGTCGGACACGAATGCCACCCCGGTCTCCGGCGTCACGCTGGAGGCGGGCGGCAGCATCGTCCTGCCGATCGCCGGCGTGCTCGGGGGTCTGGTCGTGGAAAGCGGCGCCACGCTCAGCCTGGGGGCGGCGCAGGGGCTGGCGCTGGGGACGATTTCCGGCGGCGGTCTGGTACTGGTCGGGTCCAGCGGGATCGAGAGCGGCAGCACCATCCTGCCGGGTGGTGGCGAGACGGTGCAGTCCGGCGGGCGGGCGTCGGCAACCGTGGTCAGCGGCAGCATGACAGTCGCCTCCGGCGGTTCGGCCAGCACCACGCAGGTGGCGTCCGGCGGCGTGCTGACGGTGCAGAACGGCGGCACGGCGTTCGACACCAATGCCACCCTGACCGCGGGCGGCCCGCCCAGCGCGTTTTCCGGCGGCGCCACCGTGATCGCCTCGGGCGGCCAGGAAATCGACAGCGCCGCGGCTGCCGGCATCACGCTGCAGGCCGGCGGCCGCATGGTGATTTCCCCGTCCCAGCCCGGCCTGAGCGCGGTCGCCACGGCCACCGACATCCAGAGCGGCGGCGATCTCGTCGTCAACAGCGGCGGCACGGCAGGCGTGACAACGCTCAATGCCGGCGGCACGCTCGACCTGCTGCCCGGCGGGGGCGCCGTGCTGGTGCTGGTGTCCGGCGGCACGCTGATTGTCAGCGCCGGCGCTTTCGTCGCCGGGGCGGTGGTCACGGCCGGCGGCACCCTGGCTTTGGCCAGCGGCGCTGTCGGTGAGGCCATTGCGGTGGATGGCGGCGGCGTCGGCGATGTCATGTCCGGTGCCGAAGTCAATCTTGCCGGCGCGTCCGGCGGCGCGCTGGGGCTGCAGGCTGGCGCGGTGGTGTCCGGCGGGCTGGTCTTTGGCGCACCCGGCAGCGACATCATCATCTACGGCACCAACCTGCCACAGGTGCCGATCAGCGGCCTCGGGCCGGACAATTTCCTCACGCTGCCCGACATCCCGTACGATCCCAGCGGCGCGGTGATCAGCGCCAACAGTGTGCTCAGCCTGTCCGAGAACGGTCAGACCTACACGTTCGATCTGGTCTCCGCCGGCATCGGCACCAGCGCGTTGCGCCTCGCCCCCGCCCCGGTCGTCGGCGGCACGATGATCGAGGTCGCCTGCTACGCCGAGGGCACGCATCTGGCGACACCCACCGGCACCGCGGCGGTGGAGACGCTGCGGCCCGGCGATGCGGTGCTGGCGCTGGTGGACGGCGCGTGGCGGGCGCAGCCGGTGCGCTGGGTGGGCTGCACCACGGTCGATCTGGCACGGCACCCGCGGCCGCTGCAGGCGGCGCCGATCCGCATCCGCGCGCACGCGGTCGCGCCCGGCATCCCGCGGCGCGACCTGCTGGTCTCGCCCGATCATGCGGTGTTCCTCGACGGCGCGCTGATCCAGGCGCAGGCGCTGCGCAACGGCGTGACCGTGCTTCAGGACATGCCGGCGCGGGTCGGCTACTGGCACATCGAACTGGACCGGCACGCGCTGCTGTTGGCCGAGGGCATGCCGGCGGAAAGCTACCTCGATACCGGCAACCGCGGCTTGTTCGCCGGTGCGGCCGGGGCGCGTCCGCTGCACCCCGACCTCGCCGGCTCGGCGGCGCGGGATGCGCGGGCCTGCGCGCCGCTGCATCTGGCTGGTCCGGCGGTCGCGGCGGCGCACGCGCGGCTGCTGGTGCGGGCGGTGGCGCTCGGGCATCGCCTGGTCGCCGACCCGGGCCTGCGCATCCTCGCCGACGAACGCGACGTTCTGGCGCTGGCCGCCGGCGCCGCGTGGCAGGCGACGCTGCCGGCAGGCGCGCGCACGGTGCGGCTGCGCAGCCGCAGCTTCGTGCCGGCCTGGTTCGCCGAGGACGATCGCCGGCGGCTCGGCGTGGCGGTGCGCCGCGTGCAGGTCGGCGGGCGCCGGCTGCCGCGCGCCGCCTTTGCCGCCGGCTGGCACGCGGCGGAGGCGGCGTGGCGCTGGACCGACGGCGATGCCGTGCTGACGCTGCCACCGTCGCCGCGTCCGGCAACGCTGCGGCTGGCGCTCGCCGACGGCGGCGCACGCTATTGGCACGACGGCGTCGGCGACGCGCTGCGACAGTGCGGCTGACGCCCTGGCCGCGCACGCGCCGCCCCGCTACGCCGCTGCGCCGTTGCCGATGTTGAACACCGTCCGCGCCTGCTCCACGCTCGCCGGCTCGCGGCCGAAGGTCTGCGCGATCTCCGCCATCGCCGCGACAAGCTCATGGTTGTGCCGCGCCGGCTTGCCGTCGGGCAGGTAGATGTTGTCCTCGAAGCCGACACGCACGATGTCGCAGCCCAGCAGCACGCCCACCGTGTTCATCGGGAACTGGTCGCGCCCCGTCGCCAGTACCTCGGTCCTCCAGTGCGGGAACAGCCGCTGCCCGTCCTCCATCGCCAGCGCCAGCGTGCGCACCGTCGGCACCATCGCGCCGAAGCCGAGGCAGTAGTCGAGCCAGAGGTTGCGCGTGTCGCGGTCGAACACCCCGTCCCCGGCGTAGCGGTGCAGCTTGTGGATCTGGCTTACCTCGGTGATCTCGAATTCCAGCGCCGCGCCGCGCGCCAGCACCGCCCTGATGTTCTCCTGCAGCAGCCGCTCGGAGTTCACGTAGGACACCGTGCCCTTGTAGCCGCCTTCCGGATGGTAGAAGTCCCACGATCCGGCGGCGATCGAGAACAGATCCTGCCGCGGCTCCACGTGATGCAGCGCCAGCCGTTCGCGATCGTCGGGCCAGACGTACTCGCCGCTCCGCGGATCGCGGCGGACCCCGAAGCCGTTCGTCGTCTGGATCAGGATGTCGCACTTGTCCCTGATCCGCCGGATGATCTCGCTGAACACCGCGACGTCGGTGGTCGGCTGGCCGTCCGGCGCGCGCGCGTGGATATGCACCACCGCCGCGCCGGCCCGGTAGCAGTCGTGCGCGGCCGCGGCGATCTCCGCCGGCGTGATCGGCACATGCGCGCCGTCACGGCTCTGCTGCGCGCCGCCGTTGACCGCGGCCAGGATGACGAGCTGCTTGCTCACCGGACGACTCTCCCTTTCTTCACGACACTTCGGTTATCATGTTTTCCTGAGCGGCGCC
>JAJZVE010000810.1 GCA_021845835.1 Pseudomonadota bacterium
CCGTCTTTCGCAGCGGCCAGCATGTCGGCACGTTCAGCGAGATCGACGAGAGCCAGGCCGTCACGCTGATGACCGGCCGGCGTGTCGAGACACTCTATCCGCCGCTGCCGCCCCTGCCCGGCGACACGATCGCCATGCAGGTGGAAGGCCTGACCGGCCCGCGTGTGCACGGCGCCAGCTTCACCTTGCGGCAGGGCGAGATCCTCGGCGTCGGCGGCCTGGCCGGCCACGGGCACCGCGAGTTGTTCTTCATGCTGTTCGGCGCGGAACACGCGACCGGCGGCCGCGTCGTCCTGGGGGGGAAGCCAGTCCGCATCCGCAGCCCCCGCGACGCGATGCGGCGCGGCGTCGGCCTGGCGCTGGTGCCGGAGGACCGCAAGACCGAGGGGCTGCTGCTCGCCATGAGCGTGCGCGACAACCTGACGCTCTCGGTCCTGCCGCGCCTCGCGCCCGCGGGCGTGCTCAGTCCGGGGCGGGAGCGTCGCGTGGCCGAGGAAATGTCGAACCGGCTGAAGGTGCGCACGGCCGGAATCGGCGCGCCGGTCGGCTCGCTCAGCGGCGGCAACCAGCAGAAGGTGCTGGTCGGACGTTGGCTGCTGGCCGACCCCAGCATCCTGCTGTTCTACGACGTTACGCGCGGCGTCGATGTCGCGACCAAGCACGAGATGTACGAGCTGATGCTGCGGCTCGCCGCAGAGGGAAGGTCAGTGTTGTTCTATTCAAGCGATGCCGAGGAGCTGGCGCATCTTTGTCATCGCGTGCTCGTCATGCGCGAAGGGCGCGTGGCCGCCGAACTCAAGGCCCCCGGAATCACCGCTGAGGACATCGTCGCCGCGGCGATGCGTGAAAACCTTGCCGCCTGACGCCGCGGCCGCCACGCGCGGCCCCCGCCGCCCCGCCTGGGCCCATGGCCTCGCGCAGAATGCGGGCCTTGTGCTCGCGGCCGTCATGCTGGCCGCCGCCATCATCATCTACTGCGTGTTCTACGGGATATCCCAGCACCGGCTGCCCGGCGGGTTCGAGATCACCTCCACCGTCAACAACACGCTGCCTCTGGTGCTGGCCGCGGTCGCGCAGACGCTCGTGGTACTGACGCGCGGCATCGACCTTTCGGTCGGTGGGATCATCGACCTCACCAATGCGGTCGGCGCCCTGACGCTGAGCGGATCGCCCCTGCACATGATCGTCTGGTCGGCGATCATCCTGCTGATCGGCGGCGCCTGCGGCCTGATGAACGGGCTGCTGGTGGCGATCGGGCGCCTGCAGCCGATCCTGGTCACGCTTGCCACGCTCTCGGTCTTTCAGGGCCTCGCCATCCGCGTGCTGCCGCAGCCGGGCGGACAGGTGGCGGAGGGCTATACCAGCGTGCTGGCGAATCCGAACGCCCCGACGTCGCTGCTGTACGTCCTCGCGATCATCCTGTTCTGGGCGGGGTTCCGCCGCACGCGGCTCGGCACCGGCATCTATGCGATCGGCAACGACGAGGCGGCGGCGCAGGCCAATGGCGTGAAGACGCAACGGACGAAAATCCTCGCCTACGTCATCGGCGGATTGTTCGCCGGCGCCGCCGGCCTGTTCCAGGTCGCGCAAGCGACAGCGGGCGATGCGACGACGGGCAACGGCTACACGCTGACCTCGATCGTCGCCGTCGTGCTGGGCGGTGTGAACCTGTTCGGCGGACGCGGCAGCGCCACGGGCGCGGTGCTCGGTGCCTTCATCATCAACATGATCGTCAATATCCTGTTCTTCTCCCACATCGACCCGCTGTACCAGGCATTCTACGAGGGGTTGTTCCTGGTGATCGCCGTGCTCATCGCCGGCGGCCTCGGCCGCTTCGTCCGGCGAGGGGTGTGATGTCGGAGGCCGCAGAGATCGCCCGGCGCCCCTGGCCGTTCGGCTTTCTCGACCGCGAGCGCAGGCGCATCGTCTACGCCTATTGCGCCGCGATCCTGTTGTTCGCGATCGGCGAGATCATCCGGCCGGGGTTTGCCAGCGGCGGCAGCATCGAGGCGATCCTGGTGGTCGCGTCCTTCGTCGGCATGGTGGCGGCGGGCCAGACCTTCGTCATCCTGATCGGCGGCATCGACCTTTCCGTCCCATGGGTGCTGAACGCCGCGGCCATCCTGATGGTGACCAGTTCGGTCGGCCAGAACGGGCGTGCCCTGCCGGCCCTTGTGCTGACGCTGGGCATGGGCGCGGTGGCCGGGCTGGTGAACGGCATCGGCATCGCCGTGTTCGGCATCCCGGCGGTGGTGATGACGCTTGCCATGAACGGCATCATGGAGGGACTGACGCTCGGCCTCTCCGGCGGCCTGACCTGCGCCTCCTGCGCCTCCTACGCCCCGCCCGTGGTCCAGGCCGCGATCCACGGCCATTTCCTGGGCCTGCCGATTGTCCTTTATCTCTGGTTGTTCGTCACCATCGTCGTTTCCTTCGTGCTCAGCCTGACGACGTTCGGACGAATCACCTATGCGATCGGCAACAACGCGCGCGCGAGTTTTCTTGCCGGCGTGCGCGTGACGGCCGGGACCGTGGCTCTCTACGCCCTCTCGGGATTCTTCGCCGCCCTGGCCGGGATCATGCTGGTCGGGTTTGGCGGGCAGGCCTCGCTCGGCATGGGCGATCCCTATCTTTTCCAGTCGATCGCGGCGGTGGTGATCGGCGGCGTGTATATCCTCGGCGGGCGTGGCCATTATGTCGGAACGGTGGCCGGCGCCATCAGCCTGGTCACGCTGGTGTCCGTCCTGATGGCGATGAACATGCCGGAATACGGGCGCAGCGTGATCTACGGCCTGGTCATCCTCGTGCTGTTGCTGCTCTACGGGCGGGAAAGCGGCGAACGCTGACCACGTCTGGCGCGGAAGCATGCCCGGTCGCCCGATGACGTCCGCCCTGCCTCGTCGCCTCTGCCATTTGTAGGAGGGAGGGGCGCGACGCGTCGGCCGAGCGGCCGGCCATGCGCCCTACTCGACGCCGTAGCGCTTCAGCTTCTCGTACAGCAGTTGCCGGTGAATCCCGAGGCGCCGCGCCGCCTCGGCGCGGTTGCCCTGGGTGGCGGCGAGCGCGCGGCGGATCATCGCCTCCTCCAGCCGCGCCACCGCCGCCGGCAGGTCGCCGTCCAGCCAGTCGGGCGCCG
>JAJZVE010000811.1 GCA_021845835.1 Pseudomonadota bacterium
TGATCGCCGAGATCGAGACCGACAAGGCGACGATGGAGGTCGAGGCGGTCGATGAAGGCGTGCTCGGCAGGATCCTCGTGCCCGACGGCACCGCCGGGGTGAAGGTGAACGCGCCGATCGCCGTGCTGGTGGAGGACGGCGAGAGCGTGCCCGCCGCCGGCGCCGCACCGGCCGCACCGCCCTCCGTCGCTGCACCGGCGGCGCCACCCTCCATCGCCGCGCCCAGGCCGGTCGCCGCGCCGCCGCGCAACGGCCACGCCGCCGACGAGCGCATCTTCGTGTCGCCGCTGGCGCGGCGCATGGCGAAGCAGGCGGGCATCGACCTCGCAACGCTGAAGGGCAGCGGCCCGAACGGCCGCATCGTCAAGGCCGACATCGAGGCGGCGGAAAGCCGCGGCCCCGTCGCGGCCGCCGCGCCGGCGGCGGTGCCGGGCCCCGTTGCAGCGCCCGCGGCGAAGCCGGCCGCGCCGGCGCCGGTCATCACCGCGCCGCACCGGCTCGTGCCGCACAGCTCGACGCGCAAAGTGATCGCGCGGCGGCTCGCCGAGGCGAAGCAGACGGTGCCGCATTTCTACGTCTCGATCGACGTGGAGCTGGACGCGCTGCTGAAGCTGCGCGGCGAGCTGAACGCGAAGAGCGCGAAGGACGGACCGGCGGCGTTCAGGCTGTCGGTCAACGACCTCATCATCAAGGCGGCGGCGATCACGCTGCGCCGCGTGCCCAAGGTGAACGCGAGCTTCACCGAGGACGCGACGGCGCTGTACGACGACGTGGACATCTCGGTCGCGGTGTCGATTCCGGACGGGCTGATCACGCCGATCATCCGCAAGGCCGACCAGAAGGGCCTCGCCGCGATCAGCAACGAGATGAAGGACCTCGCCGCCCGCGCGCGCGCCGGCAAGCTGAAGCCGGAGGAGTTCCAGGGCGGCGGGTTTTCGATTTCCAACATGGGGATGTACGGCGTCAGCACCTTCGCCGCCATCATCAACCCGCCGCAGTCGGCGATCCTGGCGGTCGCGGCGGGGCAGCAGCGGCCTGTCGTGCGCGACGGGCAACTGGCGGTCGCGACGGTGATGACCTGCACGCTGAGCGTCGATCACCGCATCGTGGATGGCGCGCTGGGGGCGGAGTGGCTCGCCGAATTCAGGCGCGTGGTCGAGGATCCGCTGAGCCTGATGCTGTAGGGCGAAGGCGCGCGTGCGCGTCGCGCAGCCTCGGAGCGGGGATGCGCAGGCGGTCCTCGCCGCGCAAGGAAAAGGGAACCGCAATGGCGGACCAGACATTCGACCTGATCGTGATCGGCGGCGGGCCAGGCGGCTACGTCGCCGCCATCCGCGCCGCGCAGCTCGGCATGAAGGCCGCCTGCGTGGAGCGCGAGCATCTCGGTGGCATCTGCCTCAACTGGGGCTGCATCCCGACCAAGGCGCTGCTGCGTTCCTCCGAGATCAGCCATCTGCTGCACCATCTCGACGAGTTCGGCTTCGCCGCCGACAATGTCCGCTTCGATCTGGCGAAAGTGGTGAAGCGCTCGCGCGCGGTGGCGAAGCAGCTTGCGTCCGGCGTCGGGCACCTGCTGAAGAAGAACAAGGTTTCGGTCTTTGACGGCAGCGGACGGCTGGCAGGCGCGCAGACCGTCGCCGTCGAGAAGGACGGCAAGCCGGTTGCGACGCTGAAATCTCCGCACATCATCCTGGCGACCGGCGCGCGCGCGCGGCAGTTGCCGGGCATCGAGTCGGACGGCAGGATCGTCTGGACCTACAAGGACGCGATGGTGCCGGCGGCGCTGCCGAAATCGCTGCTGGTGATCGGCTCCGGCGCCATCGGCATCGAGTTCGCGAGCTTCTACCGCAACATGGGCGCGGACGTGACGGTGGTGGAGGTGGTGGATCGCATCGTCCCGGTCGAGGACGAGGAGATTTCCGCCTTCCTGCGCAAGGCGCTGGAGAAGCAGGGCATCCGCATCCTGACCGGCGCGACGGTCACGGCCGTGCAACGCAACGCCGACGGCGCGGTCGCGACCGTGCAGGCGAATGGCAAGGATGAGCGGATCGCGGTTGATCGCGTGATCTCGGCGGTCGGCATCGTCGGCAATGTCGAGGGGATCGGCATCGAAGGGACCGGCGTGAAAGTGGACCGCAGCCATGTCGTGATCGACGCCTACTGCCGCACCGGCGAGCCGGGGGTGTACGCGATCGGCGACCTGTGCGGCCCGCCCTGGCTCGCGCACAAGGCCAGCCACGAGGGCGTGGTCTGCGTGGAGAAGATCGCCGGCCTCGCCGACGTGCATCCGATCGACTCGCGGAACATTCCCGGCTGCACCTATTGCCGCCCGCAGGTCGCCTCCGTCGGCCTGACCGAGGCGCGCGCGAAGGCGGACGGGCACGAGGTGAGGGTCGGCCGCTTCCCCTTCATCGGCAACGGCAAGGCGATCGCGATGGGCGAGCCGGAGGGCATGGTCAAGACCGTGTTCGACGCCAGGACCGGCGAGCTGCTGGGCGCGCACATGGTCGGGGCGGAGGTGACGGAGATGATCCAGGGCTACGCCATCGCGCGCACGCTGGAGACCACCGAGACCGACCTGATGCACACCGTGTTCCCGCACCCGACGGTCAGCGAGACCATGCACGAAGCCGTGCTTGACGCCTACGGCCGAGCCATCCACTTCTAGGCGGCCATTCCGGAGGGACGTGCGCGGATGAGTACGCGCGTGCTGATCGACCACCGCCAGGGCGGGGAGGCCGCGCTGCGCCACCCCGAGAAGGCGCACCGGCCGGACAACCCGATCCAGCGCAAGCCCGCCTGGATCCGGGTGAAGGCGCCGACGCACCCGGTCTATCACGAGACGCGGGAGCTGCTGCGCAGCCACCGGCTGGCGACGGTGTGCGAGGAAGCCGCCTGCCCGAATATCGGCGAATGCTGGTCGCAGCGCCACGCCACCATGATGATCATGGGCGAGGTCTGCACCCGCGCCTGCGCCTTCTGCAACGTCGCCACCGGCCAGCCGCACGCGCTCGACGCCGGCGAGCCGGCGCGGGTCGCCGACGCGGTGGCCCGGCTCGGGCTGCGCCATGTCGTCGTCACCTCGGTCGATCGCGACGACCTGGCGGACGGCGGGGCGGGGCATTTCGCCGCC
>JAJZVE010000812.1 GCA_021845835.1 Pseudomonadota bacterium
TGGGACGCGGGCACGCTGGCCCCGCCCCGTGCGCGCAGGCCCACCCCCCGCCGCCAGTCCGCGCGCGGCGCGACGCGATGGCACGCGCTGCCGACACTTCCCCGTGGCCGCGCCTGGCTGGTCCGGCTGGTGCCGGGCAGCGGCGTCGGGGCGACGCAGTTGCGCGACCTGCTCGACGCGCCGGAGATGCGGGCCATGCTGGCGGCGGCGCCGCAGATCGGCCGGACGCTGCGGCCGCTCTGGCACATGCTCTCGGCCGAGCCGCTTCCGGACGCGCTGCGCCCGTCCCGCCCGGTGCCCCCGGACCCGCCGCCCGGCCACCCAAGGCCGCCGCGCCGGCCCGCGCGCCGCCTCTCGTCGCACCACCGCCCGCCGCCGGCGTCGGGGGGGCGCCGTCACCCCCCATATCCGGCCCGCGACGCCCCTGCGCGATGCGGCGCCGCTGCGCGCCTATAGTATTCCCATATAGTAATGATCAGCCGCGGCGCTGCCATCCCCCCGCGCAGTAGCCAAGCAGGCCAAATCGGAGGATAACGCGCAACTCTCTTGCCGGTCGAGCCAACTGCGATGATCCCTGCCTCCTGGACCCCGGATTCCTGGCGCGCCTGCCCGATCAGGCAGGTGCCCGCCTATCCCGACCCGGCCCGCCTCGCCGTGGTGGAGGAGAAGCTGCGCGACTACCCGCCGCTCGTGTTCGCCGGCGAGGCGCGGCGGCTCAAGGCCGGGCTGGCGCAGGTCGCGGACGGCCGCGCCTTCGTGCTGCAGGGCGGCGACTGCGCCGAGAGCTTCTCCGACTTCACCGCCAACATCATCCGCGACACCTTCCGCGTGCTGCTGCAGATGGCGGTGGTGCTGACCTTCGGCGCCAGCGTGCCGGTGGTGAAGATGGGCCGCATGGCCGGCCAGTTCGCCAAGCCGCGCAGCTCCGACAACGAGACCGTGGGCGACAGCACGCTGCCGAGCTATCGCGGCGACATCATCAACGGGCCGGAATTCACCGCCGAGGCGCGCATCCCCGACCCGGCGCGGATGGAAAGCGCCTATTTCCAGTCGGCCGGCACGCTCAACCTGCTGCGTGCCTTCGCCACCGGCGGCTATGCCGACCTGCATGAGGTGCATCGCTGGAATCTCGGCTTCGTCGCCCGCTCGCCGATGGCCGACCTGTACCGCGACCTCGCCCACCGCATCGACGAGACGCTGGGCTTCATGGCCGCCTGCGGCATCAACAGCCAGTCAACGCCGCAGATCCGCGAGACCGACTTCTTCACCAGCCACGAGGCGCTGCTGCTGCCGTACGAGCAGGCGCTCACGCGCGTCGATTCCACCACCGGCGACTGGTATGCGTGTTCGGCGCATTTCCTCTGGATCGGCGACCGCACGCGCCAGCCGGACGGCGCGCACGTGGAATTCCTGCGCGGGGTGAAGAACCCGATCGGGATCAAGGTCGGCCCGAGCACGCCGGCGGACGACCTGCTGCGCCTGATCGACGTGCTGAACCCGCAGAACGAGCCGGGGCGGCTGACGCTGATCAGCCGCATGGGCGCGGACAAGGTGGCGCGGCTGCTGCCGCCGCTGCTGTGCGCGGTGCGGCGGGAGGGGCGGCGCGTCGTGTGGCTGTGCGATCCCATGCACGGCAACACGATCTCCACCGCCGCGCGGCTCAAGACGCGCAGTTTCGACGCCATCCTTGCCGAGGTGCGCAGCTTCTTCGACGTCCATGCGGCGGAGGGCAGTTGGGCCGGCGGCGTGCATGTCGAGATGACCGGCCGCAACGTGACCGAATGCGTCGGCGGCGCGCACCGGCTGACCGAGGCCGACCTGTCGCGCAGCTACGAGACGTTCTGCGACCCGCGGCTCAATGCCGAGCAGTCGCTGGAACTCGCGTTTCTGGTCGCCGAGGAACTGAAGGCGCGGCGCCAGCCGGCGGTGCATCTGCCGGCGGTCGCGGCGCAGTAGCAATGTCCGCGGCCGACGCGCTCGGGCGGGAGATCGCCGCCCGCACCGATGCCTATTTCAACCGCACCCGCGGCGTGGTCATGCGCTTCGGTGACAAGCGCGTGACCTACGCGGTGTTCCTGCGCCGCCCGGTGATCTCGGCGCCGCGGCTGATGCTGGAATGGCTGGCCAGCGTCGCCGCCGCGCGCGAGGTGACGTTCGACATCGACGTGGTGCAGCCGGAGGGTAGCTGGACCGGCGCCGGCGAGCCGATCGTCTATATCAGCGGCAGCCTGGTGCAGTTGTCGGACCTGGAGACGATCCTGCTGCAGAAGCTCGGCCCGGCCTGCGTGGCGGCGCACAACGCCTATCAGATGTGTCTTGCGCTGCCGCAGATCGCGTTCCTGGCGATGGAGGCGCGGCACTGCGCCGGCGCCGAGATGCAGGACATGATGGCCTACGCCGCCAGCGTCGGCAGCGGGGCGGCGAAGCTGGAAGGCGCGAAGGGCTTCGTCGGCAACGCCAACGACTTCACCGCGCACTGGTTCGGGGCGGAGTCGGGCCGCGGCACCATGCCGCACGCGCTGATCGGCTATGCCGGTTCGACGGTGCGCGCGGCGGAGATGTTCCACGCGACCTTTCCCGACGAGCCGTTGACGGTACTGGTCGATTACTTTGGCCGCGAGGTCGCCGACGGGCTGGCGGTGTGCCGGCGCTTTCCCGACATGGCGGCGGCCGGTCGGCTCGCCGTGCGGCTGGACACGCATGGCGGGCGCTTCCTGGAGGGGCTGGACCCCGGCGAGAGCTATGCGGTGCTGGAACGCCACGCGCCCGGCGCGATCCGCCGCTACCGCAGCGAGACGGAGCTGCGCTACCTGGTCGGCACCGGGGTGTCCGCCGCCGCCGTCTGGCGCATGCGCGAGGCGCTGGACGAGGCGGGGTTCCCGGCCGTCCGGATCGTCGTCAGCTCCGGTTTCAACGTGGAGAAGTGCCGCGTGATGGCGGATGCCCGCGCGCCCATCGACCTGGTGGGCACCGGCAGCTTCCTGCCCGAGCTCTGGAGCGAGACCTACGCCACCGCCGATATCGTCGCCTATGACGGCGTGCCGATGGTCAAGGTGGGGCGCGAGTTCCTGCTGCGGCGCAACGGCGAACGGCGGCGCGGCGGCTGATCCGCAACAAAGAAAGCGCCGG
>JAJZVE010000813.1 GCA_021845835.1 Pseudomonadota bacterium
TCGGGCGCGTGCCGGCCAGCGGCTCGCCCTTTACCGCGTAGTACAGCGTCTCGGCGATGTTGGTGGCGTGGTCGCCGATCCGCTCCAGGTTCTTGGCGATGAACAGCAGGTGCGTGCACGGCGTGATGTTGCGCGGGTCTTCCATCATGTAGGTGATCAGCTCGCGGAACAGCGCGTTGTAGATGCTGTCGATCTCCTCGTCGGAGCGCCACACCTCCACCGCCGCGTCGGCGTCGGCATCGCCGATGGCGTCGATCACCGCCTTCAGGTTCTGCTGCACCAGCCGGCCCATGTTGGCGAGCCCGGTCAGCGCGAAGGACAGCGTGAACTGGCCGAGCACCATGCTGCGCTTGGCGACGTTGGCGGCGTAGTCGCCGATCCGCTCCAGGTCGCCGGTGATGCGCAGCCCGGCGACGATCAGGCGCAAATCCTGCGCCAGCGGCTGGCGCAGCGCCAGCAGGCGGATGACGAACTGCTGCACCTGCTGTTCCAGCGCGTCCACCTTCGGATCGGTCTCGACCACGCTGGCGGCCACCGCCTCGTCGCGCTCCAGCACCGCCTGGCAGGCCAGCGCCACCTCGCTTTCCACCAGCCCGCCCATCTCGGTGATCAGCGAGCGCAGGCGGTTGAGTTCGTGCTCGTAGCTCTTGACGATGTGTTCGGCGGATTCCGGCATCATGCGTCTCCGTTCACGGCGCGCGGCGATCTCAGCCGAACCGCCCGGTGATGTAGTCCTGCGTGCGCTTCTCGCGCGGGGCGGTGAACATCTGCGTGGCGCTGCCCACTTCCACCAGCTCGCCGAGATAGAAGAACGCCACCCGGTCGGCGCAGCGCGCCGCCTGCTGCATGTTGTGGGTGACGATGGCGATGGTGAAATCCTGCTTCAGCTCGTCGATCAGCTCCTCGATCTTGAGCGTGCTGATCGGATCGAGCGCGCTGGTCGGCTCGTCCAGCAGGATCACCTCCGGCCGCACCGCGATGGTGCGCGCGATGCACAGCCGCTGCTGCTGCCCGCCCGACAGGCCCATCGCCGAGCTGCCCAGCCGGTCCTTCACTTCCTCCCACAGCGCCGAGCGCGTCAGCGACCACTCGACCCGCTCGTCCAGCTGCGACTTCGACAGCCGCTCGTGCAGCTTCACGCCGAAGGCGATGTTGTCGTAGATCGACATCGGGAACGGCGTCGGCTTCTGGAACACCATGCCGACCCGGCTGCGCAGCTCGTTCAGGTCGATGCGCGGGTCGAGGATGTTCTCCTCGTCCATGATCACCTCGCCGGTCGCGCGCTGGCCGGGATAGAGGTCGTACATGCGGTTCAGCACGCGCAGCAGCGTCGATTTGCCGCAGCCCGACGGGCCGATCATCGCCGTCACCTGCCGGCGCGGGAAATCCAGGTTGATCGCCTTCAGCGCCCGGTTGCCGCCGTAGAAGAAATCGAGGTTGCGGATGGCGATCTGCGGCACCGCCCTGGCCTCGGCGGGCGCCGTCGTCGCCCCGCCGGTCGCCGTCCGCATCGTGGTCTGCCCGTCGGACATCAGTCCCCCCGTCATTTCCGCCGCGCCATCGCCGTGCGCGCCGCCACGCTCAGCACCAGCACCACCGCCGTCATCAGCAGCGCCCCCGCCCAGGCCAGCCGGTGCCACTGGTCATACGGGCTGAGCGCGTACTGGAAGATCACGACCGGAATGTTGGCCAGCGGGGTCGCCGGGTTGACGCTCCAGTACTGGTTGTTCAGCGCCGTGAACAAGAGCGGCGCGGTCTCGCCGCTGATGCGCGCGATGGCGAGCAGGATGCCGGTGGTGATGCCGGTGCGCGCGGCGGGCCAGATCACGCTGGTCACCATGCGCCATTTCGGTGCCCCCAGCGCCAGCGCCGCCTCGCGCAGCGAACTCGGTACCAGCCGCATCGTCTCGTCGCTCGTGCGCACCACCACCGGCAGCAGCACCAGCGCGAGCGAAACCCCGCCCGCCCAGCCGGAGAAATGCCCGGTCGGCCGCACCACCAGCGCATAGACGAACAGCCCGACCACGATCGACGGCGCCGAGAGCAGGATGTCGTTGATGAAGCGGATCACCTCGGCGATGGCGCGGCCATGCGCGTATTCCGCAAGCCAGGTGCCCGCCATCACGCCGATCGGCGTGCCGAACACGATGCCGAGGCCGATCATGATGGCGCTGCCGACGATCGCGTTCAGCAGCCCGCCGGCCTCGCCGGGCGGCGGCGTCATCTGGGTGAACAGCTTCAGGTCGATGGCGCCGAGGCCGTTGGCGAGCGTGGTGAACAGGATCCACACCAGCCACACCAGCCCGAACAGCGTCGCCGCCGTGGCAAGGCTGAGGCCGATCGCGTTGGCGACGCGGCGGCGGCGATGCAGCGCGCGGGAGACGGCCATGACTCAGCGCCCCTTCGCGCGCGCCATGCGCAGCAGCATCAGCTTGGCGACCGCCAGCACCACGAAGGTGACGACGAACAGCAGGAAGCCGAGCGCGATCAGCGATTCGCGGTAGATGGCGGAATCCGCCTCGGTGAACTCGTTGGCGATCGCGGCGGCGATGGAATTGCCCGGCTGCAGCAGCGAGACGCTGAAGTCGAAGGCGTTGCCCAGCACGAAGGTCACCGCCATCGTCTCGCCCAGCGCGCGGCCGAGGCCGAGGAAGATGCCGCCGACCACGGCGGTGCGCGTGTACGGCAGCACGATCTTGCGCACCACCTCCCACCGCGTCGCGCCCAGCGCGAAGCCGGATTCGCGCAAGGCGGGCGGCACCAGGGCGAACACGTCGCGCATCACCGAGCTGATGAACGGGATCACCATGATCGCCAGGATGATCCCCGCGGTCAGCATGCCGATGCCGAGCGGCGGGCCGCTGAACAGCGCGCCGATGCCGGGGATGGCGCCGAGATTGGCATCCACCCAGGGATCGACGTTGTTCGACATGAACGGGACGAACACGAACAGGCCCCACATGCCGTAGATGATGGAGGGCACGCCGGCCAGCAGCTCGATTGCCATGGCGACCGGCCCGCGCATCCATTTCGGCGCCACCTCGGTCAGGAACACGGCGATGCCGAAGCTCACCGGCACCGCGATCAGCATGGCGATCGCCGAGGTGACCAGCGTGCCATAGATCGGC